>NZ_JBNDHZ010000020.1:0-74392 GCF_056755355.1 Luteibacter sp. HAY1-4A | reverse complement strand
CGGTGCAGTTCGACGAGCTCTATCGCAACCTCGTGCACGCGGGCGAGTCGGCGGGTGTGCTCGACACGGTCCTCGATACCGTCGCGACCTACAAGGAGCGCATGGAGAGCATCAAATCGAAGATCAAGAAGGCGCTCTTCTATCCCATCATGGTGCTGGTGGTGGCGCTCCTGGTCTCGATGATCCTGCTGCTGTTCGTCGTGCCGGTGTTCCAGCAGACCTTCGCCGAGGCGAAGGCGGAGCTGCCCGCGCCCACACAGTTCGTCGTGGCCGCGTCGAAGTTCATGCAGTCGTACTGGTGGGCCGTGATCGGCAGCATCGTCGGCTCGGTGTTCCTGCTCATCTTCTTCAAGAAGCGCTCCACGAAGTTCGCCCATTTCCTCGACCGCTTCTCCCTACGCATCCCGGTCATCGGCGACTTGCTGCACAAGTCGGCCATCGCCCGCTTCGCCCGTACCCTCGGCGTCACCTTCCACGCCGGCGTGCCGCTCGTGGAGGCGCTCGACGCGGTATCCGGTGCCACGGGAAGCGTGGTCTACGGCGACGCCGTGAAGCAGATGCGCGACGACATCGCAGTCGGCCACCAGTTGCAGCTGTCCATGCGCCAGACCAACCTCTTCCCGAACATGGTGGTGCAGATGACCGCCATCGGCGAAGAGTCGGGCTCCCTCGACCACATGCTGTTCAAGGTGGCGGAGTTCTACGAGGAAGAGGTGAACACGGCGGTGGACACGCTCAGCAGCCTGCTCGAACCCTTCATCATGGTCATCCTCGGCGTCCTCGTCGGCGGCATGGTCATCTCCCTCTACCTGCCCATCTTCAAGCTGGCCGGCACGGTCTGATCCACGCCGCCGCAAGCAAGGCACAATAAGAACCCTTCGCCTTCGCGGGCGAAGGGTTTTTCTTGACCACGGACCGTCCATGCCCGAACTGCCGCTCGCCCTCTGGATCGCCTTCGCCGCCGTCTTCGGCATGCTCGTGGGCAGTTTCCTCAACGTAGTCATCCTGCGCACGCCCCCGCGCATGCAGTGGGAGTGGCGCCGGCAGGCACGCGAGGTACTGGAACTGGAGCCGGTGGATGAACCGAAGCCGCCTGGCGTAGCGCTGGAAGCGTCGCACTGTCCGCAGTGCAAGCATCGCCTGGCCGCCCACGACAATATCCCTGTCCTCGGCTGGCTGTTCCTGCGCGGACGGTGCCGGTACTGCGGCACGAAGATCTCGGCCCAGTATCCGCTGGTGGAACTGTTCACGGGCGTGGCGAGCGCCCTGGTCGTCTGGCACTTCGGACCCACGCCGGCTGCGCTCGCAGGGCTGGTCTTCACGTTCTTCCTCATCGCCCTTTCCGGCATCGACACGCGCACGCAGCTGCTGCCGGACGAGCTCAACTACCCCCTCCTCTGGATCGGCCTGGGCCTGTCGCTGATCCCGGCGTGGCAGCCGCTGCCCGTGGCGCCCTCGTCGGCCATCCTTGCGGCGCTCATCGGTTACCTCAGCCTGTGGAGCGTCTACTGGCTGTTCAAGCTGCTTACCGGCAAGGAAGGCATGGGCTACGGTGATTTCAAGCTGCTGGCCGCCCTCGGCGCCTGGATGGGGCCTGTTTCCCTCCTGCCGGTCATCATGCTGTCGTCCCTCATCGGCGCATTGGTGGGCGGCGGCCTCATGCTTTTCCGGAACCACCAGCGTGATGTGCCGATTCCTTTCGGTCCATATATCGCCGCAGCCGGTTGGGTATGGTTCCTGGCCGGCGACCGGCTGTTGGCGGCCTACGTGCGGTTCACCGGATTGCAATGAGCTTCGTCGTCGCGCTCACGGGTGGCATCGCGTCGGGCAAGAGCGCCGTGGAGCGGCGCTTCGAGGCCCTGGGCATCCATGCCTACGATGCCGACGTAGCGGCCCGCGCCGTCGTCGAGCCCGGCTCGGAGGCGCTGGCGGAAGTGGCCCGCACTTTCGGTCCCGATGCCCTGGACGGCGAAGGCCGGCTGGATCGCGCGGCCATGCGCAAGCGCGTGTTCGAGGATCCGTCAGCCCGTGCCACGCTCGAAGGCATCCTCCATCCGCGCATCCGCACCTGGCTGCGCAACGCCGTCGAAGCCGACGCTGGCCCCTACTGCATCCTGTCGATTCCCCTGCTGGCGGAGAACCGCGCGCATTACGCGTGGGTGGACCGCGTGCTGGTGGTGGATGCCCCGGAGGCCGTGCGCATCGAACGCCTGACGTGGCGCGACGGCATCGACACGGCCCTGGCGGCAAAGATGATCGCAGCCCAGACCTCGCGGGAACACCGCTTGTCCATGGCCGACGATGTGATCGTCAATGATGGCGACGAGGCGGCCCTGGACGAGGCGGTGCGGGCCCTGGACAAGCGCTACCGGGGGCTGGCCGGCAGCAGGTAGCCCGCTCGATCTGTAGGAGCCGCCATGGCGACGAGGCACGCTTGCGAGATATCGCGAGGTTCCCTCGCCGCCATGGCGGCTCCTACGGGGGACAGGCCCAGCCGGTTAGATCAGCGCCGCCGCCGCAATGCGTTCGGACACGAAGTCCTCGGCTTTCATCGGCTCGGCGATGTGGTAGCCCTGGACGAGGTCGCAGTCCATCTCCACCAGGCGCAGGAGCGTCGCCTCGTTCTCCACGCCTTCCGCGACAGCCTCCATGCCGAGGCGATGGGCCACGTCGATCATCGCCTGCACCAGCAGCTCCGTGCGGCTGTCGGTGTTCATGGCATCGACAAAGCTGCGATCGATCTTCAATTCCGTCGCGGGGAAATGGCGCAGGTACGCGAACGAGGCATAGCCGGTGCCGAAGTCGTCGATCGCTACGCGCACACCGCGATCGCGCAGATGGCGCAGCACACGCACGCTCATGTCCAGGTCGGTCAGCAGCGCGGTTTCGGTGATCTCCACGATCACCGCCGTGGGCGGCACGCCCCAGATCTCCATGGCGCCCAGCATCTGCTCGGCGAACCCCGACTCGGCAAAAACGCGCGGCGACAGGTTGATGGCGACGTCCAATGGGCATCCGCCGCGATGCAGCGCGGCCGCGTGGCGCAGGGACGCGTTGAGGCTCCAGCGCGTCAGCGGCACGATGAGGTCGCTGCGTTCGGCGAACTGGATGAAGTCGGCGGGCGCCACGTGAACCTGGGCGGTGGTGGTCCAGCGCGAAAGCGATTCCACGCGCACCACCTCGCCGGATCGCAGGTCGCGCAGCGGCTGGAAAGCCACATGCAGGCGGTTCGCCTCGATGTCTTCGCGCAACTCCCCGTAGAGGATTTCCACCGGCGTGGCGTCGGGCTGGTAAAGCGCGAACGACTCGCCCACGCGCAAGGCTTCGTCGTGCGCGAGTTCCGCGCGGCGATAGAGCAGCTCCGCCGAGGTGCCGTGCTCGGGATGCACTGCCACGCCCACGATGGGACGGCCGTGCCAGGGCCGGTCGCCCCGCAGCAGGGGCGCGTCGAAGGCACCGACGATACGAGTGGCGGCCAGCAGCGCATGCGTGCGGTTGCGAACCGACGGCAGCACGACCACGAAGGTGTCGTCGCCGGCGACGAAGACGGTATCGAAGTGGCGCACGGCTTCCACCAGGCGCTCCCGCGCCGCGAGCATGATCCGGTTGCCGAACTCGTATCCGAAGCGCAGCTGCGCCTCGCGCATGCCCTGCAACCGCACGACCAGCACGGCACGCCAGCCGGAATCCGGGACGACCCGGTCTAGGATGATCTGCACCGCTGGCAGGATGTCGGCACGTTCGCTCACTGAATGAAAAACTCCCTGGGATCGATGCCATGACTGCCTGCCGGCAGGGTGCGCAGGATTTCGCGGCGGACGGGGTCCGCCTGGTTCATCAAGTCAACGATGAGGAAATCCTCGCGCGGCCCCTTATCCGCACGCGTCAGAACGGCCACCCGCGGCTGCAGGCGCCGGGCATGATTCTGCACCATCACGACGGCGACTTCACCCGTATTGAGTTCGACGAGCGATCCGGTGGGGTATACACCCAGGCACGCCTGGAACTGTTCGACCAGTTCTCCCTGGAAGGCGCCTTCGCGTCCGGCGTACAGCTGGCGCAGGGCCACATGCTGCGACACCGCCGGCCGGTAGGGCCGGGGCGACGACATGGCGTGGTAGGTGTCGATGATGGCCGCCATGCGCCCGGGCAGGGGAATCTCGGTGCCCAACAGGCCGGCGGGATAGCCACTGCCATCGAAGCGCTCGTGATGGGTGAGGACCATGTCGCGCACCTCGTTGTCGGTCACGCCGGAGTGATCGAGGATGGCCACACCCTCGTCCACATGCTGGCGCGCCAGCGTCCACTCGTCGTCGTTGAGGGGGCCCGCGCGGGAGAGCAGTTCCTCGGGAATCCGCGCCTTGCCCACGTCCATCAACAGCCCTCCCGCGGCAAGGCTGACGATGGCGTCGCTGGCGAAGCCCATGTGCCGGCCGAACGCGGCGGCCAGCGTGCTGCAGCCCACGGCGTGCTGGTAGGTGTAGCTGTCGCGACGGCGGAGGCTCTCGATCCACACGAAGGCGTCGCTGCTGCGGAGCACGCTCGCGACGAGCGGACGCACCGCTTCTTCCACCGCGCTCGGCTCGATGCTCCGGCCGTGCTGGACGTCGTCCACGAGCCGCTCGGCAAAGCGTGCCACGCTGTCGAACGCTTCCTGGGCCAAGGGCACCTCGTCCTCGAAACGGACGGTGTCCCGGTAGACGTGGCGGGACGCGAGCCGCGGGTTCGTTGCCGGGCGGGCCGGTGCCGGACGCACGGGTGCCGCCACGTGCGCCGGGCGTAGGGCCGGGCGCTCGGGGGTCACCTGGCGGTGCAGGTCCACGAACACGTACTTGCAGAACCTGGCGAGCCTGTCGATGTCGTCCTGGCTCGTGATCGCCACGCCCTGCAGCGGGAACGTGGTATCCGACCACTCGCAATCGAGTCGACTCACGTACATGCCGACCGCCAGGTCGGCAACGAACACGCGTCTCTCTACCAGGTCGTAAGCCACAGTCCCCTCTCCACCGCACCTGCCCATCCGATGGGATATCGGCGCCGCCAACCGGACCTTTAGCAGTGGGGCGCCGCAAACGTGAAGGCCAGCCTCCCCTACCGGCCCGTTGGCCTGTCAGGAAAATCCGGAACGGCCGGTCTGATCTGGCAGGCCCACTCCCAGGAGCTTCCCCATGCGCCTTCGCCTGCTTCCCTCCCTGTTCCTTGCTCTCACCGCCTGCTCCGCCGCTTCCGCCGGCGAGGAGGGCGTGAAGGTGCCCGTACCGGTCGTCGACGCCCGGCCGGCCAGCACCGGCGACGCGACGGCCGTCTTCGCCGGGGGCTGCTTCTGGGGCGTCCAGGGTGTGTTCCAGCACGTGCGGGGCGTGAAGAGCGTGCGCTCGGGCTACTCGGGCGGCGACGCCGCGCATGCGAACTACGACGACGTGAGCGACGGGGACACTGGCCACGCGGAATCCGTGCGGGTGGTCTACGACCCCGCCCAGGTCACCTACGGCCAGCTTCTGCAGGTGTTCTTCTCGGTAGCGCAGGACCCCACGCTGCTGAACCGGCAGGGGCCGGACGTCGGCACGCAATACCGGTCCGCGATCTTCTACGCCGACCCGGAGCAGAAGAAGGTGGCCGAGGCCTACGTGGCCCAGCTCAAGGCCGCCCACGCCTTCCCGGCGCCGATCGTCACCGAGGTCACGCCGCTGAAGGCGTTCTATCCGGCCGAGGGCTACCACCAGGACTACATGCGCCTGAACCCGGACTCCATGTACATCGCCGTCAACGACCGGCCGAAGGTGCTGGCGTTGCAGCGCCTTTATCCGGAGCGCTACGTGGCTTCATGGGCCAACGGGCGGTGAAAGACTGAATCTGTGGGAGCCGGCTTCGCCGGCGATCCCGCGGCAGCGGCAAGCATGTCTCAAGCCCCATCGCCGCTGAAGCGGCTCCCACAATATGTTCAGCCGAGCATCGGCAGGTCGAGGCCCTGCTCCTTCGCGCAGGCGATGGCTTCCGGATAGCCCGCGTCGGCGTGACGCATCACGCCGGTGCCGGGGTCGTTCCACAACACCCGTGCGATGCGCTTGTCCGCAGCTTCGGTACCGTCGCACACGATCACCACGCCGCTGTGTTGGCTGTAGCCCATGCCGACGCCGCCGCCATGGTGCAGGCTGACCCAGGTGGCGCCACCTGCCACGTTGAGCATGGCGTTCAGCAGCGGCCAGTCGCTCACGGCGTCGCTGCCGTCGCGCATGGCCTCCGTCTCGCGATTGGGGCTCGCCACGGAGCCGGAATCGAGGTGGTCGCGGCCGATCACCACCGGCGCCTTCAGTTCACCGTTGCGAACCATCTCGTTGAACGCCAGGCCAAGGCGGTGGCGCTGTCCCAGTCCGACCCAGCAGATACGGGCCGGCAGGCCCTGGAAACTGATGCGCTCGCGGGCCATGTCCAGCCAGCGGTGCAGGTGCGGATCGTCGGGGATCAACTCCTTCACCTTGGCGTCGGTCTTGTAGATGTCTTCCGGGTCGCCTGACAGCGCCACCCAGCGGAATGGGCCAACACCACGGCAGAAGAGCGGCCGCACGAAGGCGGGGACGAAGCCAGGGAAGGCGAACGCCTCGGCCAGCCCCTCGTCCTTGGCCATCTGGCGGATGTTGTTGCCGTAGTCGAAGGTGGGAACGCCCATCGCGTGGAACGCGAGCATGGCTTCCACATGCCGGCGCATGGAGGCCTTGGCCGCGCGGGCGGTTCCCGCGGGGTCGGACTTACGGCGCTCGAACCATTCCTCCACCGTCCAACCCGACGGGAGATAACCGTTCACGGGGTCGTGCGCGCTGGTCTGGTCCGTCACCGCGTCGGGACGGACGCCGCGACGCACGAGTTCCGGAAGGATGTCCGCGGCATTGCCCAACAGCGCCACCGACACGGCGCGCCCTTCCTTACCATATCTCTCGAGGCGCGCCAGGGCGTCGTCGAGGTCGGCCGCCTGCTCGTCCACGTAGCGCGTCTTCAGACGGAAATCGATGCGGCTCTGCTGGCATTCGATCGTCAGCGACGATGCGCCGGCCAGGCTGGCCGCCAGGGGTTGTGCGCCGCCCATGCCGCCGAGTCCGGCCGTGAGGATCCAGCGCCCGGCAAGGCTGCCGCCGTAGTGCTGCCGCCCCATTTCCACGAAGGTTTCGTACGTGCCCTGCACGATGCCCTGCGAACCGATGTAGATCCACGAACCCGCCGTCATCTGGCCGTACATCATCAGGCCCTTGCGATCGAGTTCGTTGAAGTGCTCCCAGTTCGCCCACGCCGGCACGAGGTTCGAATTGGCGATGAGCACGCGCGGCGCGTCGGGATGCGACGGGAAAACGCCCACCGGCTTGCCCGATTGCACGAGCAACGTCTGGTCGTCGCGCAGTTCCCGCAGGCTGCGAAGAATGGCGTCGAAGCATTCCCAATTGCGCGCCGCGCGGCCGATGCCACCGTAAACCACCAGTTCCGCCGGGTTCTCGGCCACCTCGGGGTCGAGGTTGTTCTGCAGCATGCGGAACGGCGCTTCCGTCAGCCAGCTACGGCACGTAAGTTCGCTGCCGCGCGGTGCGCGAACGGTCCGGGTGGTGTCGATGCGCGTGACAGCGGTCATCGGGGAACTCCGTCGATCCAGGGAATCCCCGATTATGGTCCCGGCCTGCGACCCGTCGCCAGTGTGGGGCGCATCGGTGCAGGCTTCGGCAAACTCGTTCGCGCGCGAGCGCGCTTCCCACAGGTAACCCCCGATCCTTGGCTAGTGGGAAGCGGTGCCGGACCGGGCGGGCGCGTTGCGCGTCGTTTCCGGTTGCGGCAGGGTCTGGTAGCGCCGGGCCGCGGCGTCCTGGCGGGCGCGGTACAGCTGTTGCTGGCTGCGGTCCGCCGCATCGAGCTGGTCGCGCAGGGCGGGATCGGAGGCGTTGGTACGCTGGCGGTCGAGGTTGCCCTGGCGCAGCTGCTCGCGCAACGCGTTCTGGTTCTGCCGGTCCTGCAATTGCTGCCGGTCGACCTGACGCTGCCACTGCTGGCTCGGGCTGGGCGTGGTGATGACGATGGGCTTCGGGCGCGGCGGCGGCGCGGGCTTCGCGGGCTGGCTCTGGGCCAGGGCCAGGACGGGCAGCGAAGCGGCCAGAAAGACCAGCAGGAATTTACGTGATGAATTGGTCATGGGACTCGTCCATCATGGAAGGGTTGTCTGCCCAAGAGCCTACGTCTTTTCCCATGAACACCATGTTGTCGCGCTGGAGCGCGCTACTCACGCTCCTCGTGCTGTTCCTGTGCGGCTGCGCCGCGCAGCCGCCGTCTTCGCCCGCTCGCCATGCCGTGCTGCTCGTCTCGATCGACGCGTTCCGGGCCGATTACATCGACCGCGGCCTCACGCCGAATCTCGTGGCCCTGGTCCGCGACGGTGCCAGCGCGCCGTACATGCTGCCGTCGTTCCCGTCATTGACCTTCCCCAACCACTACACGCTGGTGACCGGCCTGGTGCCCGACCACCACGGCATCGTCAACAACACGATGTGGGACAGGAAGCTGGACACCTTCAGCCTCGCGAACCGCGACGCCACGAGCGACGGCCGCTGGTGGTCGGAAGCCGAACCGATCTGGGTCACGGCCCAGAAGCACGGCCTGCGCACCGCCACGATGTTCTGGCCGGGCACGGAAGCGGAAATTCACGGAATGAGGCCGGACCACTGGATCCCCTTCGACGACTCGCTGACGGCGCGGCAACGCGTCGACAAGCTGATGTCGTGGATCGACGAACCGGGCACGAAGCCCGCGTTCGACACGCTCTACTTCGACGATGTCGACCACGCAGGTCACGAGTTCGGACCCGACTCGGCGCAGGTGAACGACGCTCTGCGCACGGTCGACGACGCACTGGGCTACCTCGTTGCGGAACTGCGCCGCCGGGGGTTGTACGACACCACTAACCTGGTCGTCGTGTCCGACCACGGCATGGCCGACGTGCCCCGCGGCAACATCGTGTTCGCCGACGAGGAAACCGATCTGGCGTCGCTGGACGCGGTGTCCTATGGCGTCATGGCCACGTTCAATGCGAAGCAGGGCGTGGACGCGTCGCACGCGGTGGCGCGCCTGCTCGGCCCGCATGCGCACATGCGGTGCTATCGCAAGGAAGACCTTCCGGCCCGCCTGGATTACGGCACGAACCCGCGCGTACCCGCTTATCTCTGCCTTGCCGAGACGGGGTGGGCCATCACCAGCCACGAGGTGCTGGCAAAACGGAAGGACCCCATGTCTCGCGGCGAGCACGGCTACGACAACCTCGATCCCAGCATGCGCGCCCTGTTCGTCGCGCACGGTCCGGACATCGCGAGCGGGGTCCGCATCGCACCGTTCCCGAACGTGGACATCTATCCGCTCCTTGCCCACCTGCTGGGCCTGCAGCCATTGCCGAACGACGGCCATCTGGACGACGTGAAGGGTGCGTTGCGCGTGCCGGCCACCGGGACGGGCCGATTCCCGTAGAATCGGCGGCATGCGCCAGATCTATACCTCGCCCCGCCAGGACAACATCGACCGGATCGTCGCCTTGCTCACCGAGCACGGCATCGAGACGACGGTCACCAACCGCTCGAGCTGGAATCGGCCCACGTACCAGCGCTTCAGCTATTCGGAGCGCAGCAACGACCGCGATTCGTGGCCGCAGGTATGGGTGAAGAGCGCCGACGATTTCCCGAGGGCGCGAGGGCTGTTGAAAGACATCGGCATCGAGCCGGCCGTGCGCTTCCAGGAAGAACTGCGCCTGCATCGGCAGCCGGACTACCGGCCCCCGGCACAGCGCACCGCCTCCCGCGTGCGCCTGATGGCGCTCGCCATCGTCGCCGGCGTCATGCTGGTGGTCGTGCTCAAGGCCACCCAGGTGCTCTGAGTGGAGGGCGCCTGCGCGTTCGGCCCGATCGCCCATGTCGCCCTCCGCGAATCCACGCGTGCCGCGCACGATGCGGCCGAGGCCTCGCCGCTCATGGCGCGGTTGCTGGCCGGAGAGTTGGACGAAAACGGATACCGCGGGCTTCTGGCGGCGCAGTGGCGTCTGCTGAGCGCGTGGGAAGCCGAGCGCACCGGCGACATCGAAGCACTTCGCGTCCGGCACGGATGGCCATACGCCTCCCGCGCGGAAGCACTGGCATGCGACCTCGCGGCGATGGGAGTCTCACCCGCGACGAAACCACACCCCGACGCGTCCATGGCTCGCGAGCGCGGGCTGGATAGCGGCGACGTGCTGGCACCCGAGGCCTGGGGGCAGTTGTACGTGATCGAGGGTTCCGCGCTGGGCGGGCGCTTCATCGTAAAGCTGCTTCGCCGTAAGTTTCCCGCCCTGCCCCACCGGTTCTACGGTGTGGGAGAGCAAGCCACCGGGCCCTGGCGACGCTTCCAGTCGTTGCTTGACCGCGCACTGGCCGAACCGTCCGCGATCCAGGCAGCCATCGAGGGCGCGCGGCGCATGTTCGCACGTTACCAACAGACGCTACAGGACGATGCCGCGCATGTCTGAGCTTCCCGACCTCACGCTCTGCGATCGCGAGCCGATCCACATTCCAGGTTCCGTCCAGCCGCACGGCGTGCTGCTCGTGGTCGATGCCGCCACGAAGACGATCCTCCAGGCCAGTGAAAACATCGGCGAGGTCACCGGCGTCGATGTGGAAGCGGCGCTCGACGCGCCCCTGCACGAAGTGGTGGAACTTCCGACCGGTCTCCTCGGCGACGAGCGGCCGGCCCATAGCGCATGGGTACCCGTCGTCCTTCCGCAAGCGCGCCATGCCGGCACCTGGTACGCAGCGGTACACGCGTACGACACGCGCTGGATGATCGAGATCGAACGGCGCGACCTTCATTTCGACGAAGATCCGGCGAAGGTGGCGCGCGAACTAGCGCGGCTCATGGAAAGCGATGCCAGTGCGGAACGGGCCAGCGCCCGCACCGCACACACCATCCGCAACCTGCTGGGTTACGACCGCGTCATGGTCTATCGCTTCGACCGCGACTGGCATGGCGAGATCCTCGGCGAGGCGCGCCGTGGCGATCTGGAGGCGTATCTCGGCCTGCACTATCCCTCCACCGATATTCCCGCCCAGGCCCGGGCCCTGTACCTGCGCAACCGCGTGCGGCAGATCAGCGACTGCAAGTACGTGCCGGCCCGCATCCTGCCCGCCTACGATCCGGAGACCGCCACGGCCACCGACCTCAGTGACGTTTCGCTGCGCAGCGTGTCGCCCGTGCACCTGGAGTACCTGGGCAACATGGGCGTCACGGGCACGCTGGTGGCTTCCATCATCGTCGGCGGCAAGCTGTGGGGCCTGATCTCCTGCCATCACTACAGCCCGTTCTTCGCCGACCATCGGATGCGCGAGGTTGCCGTCGCCATCGCGGGCACGTTCGCGGCGCGCGTGGCCGCCATCGAGGAACTGGCGGAAATCGAACTGGAAAGCACCTTGCTCACCGTGCGCGAGAAGCTGATCACGGCGTTCGACGAGAGCCACCACATCGATCCCGACCTGCTCGCGCGCGTGGCTCCGGAACTGTTGGACGTGGTCGACGCCGACGGCATTGCCATTTTTGCGGACGGGCGCATCGTGCGCCATGGCGAACTGCCTGGGGAACAGGTGCTGCGCCGCATTCTTGAGACGGCCGAAGCCACGCAGGCAACATCCGCCGATATCGTGCACACGGATGACATCGGCGCGTGGTCCGGGGCGCTGGCCGACCCCGCCGTCACCCAACTCGCCGCCGGGTTCGTCTACTTGCCGCTTCCTTTCGCGCATGGCGACGCCGTGCTGTGGACCCGTTCCGAACAGGTGCGCCAGGTGCGCTGGGGTGGCAATCCGTCCCTCGCGAAACTAGAGGTCATTCCCGGGGCACGGCTGTCGCCGCGGCAAAGTTTCGAGACATGGCAGGAAACGGTGCGTGGGCGCTCGCGCCCGTGGTCGCGCCAGCACCTCGAGTCGGCAAGCGCGGTGCGCGAGCTGATCCGGAAGTCTGGCCGCACCACTGGCTGAACGCGTGCACCTTGCCCCAAGCGTTGCGGCCCATGGCGAGAAGCGCCGTCCACATCGCGGTGACGCCGCGCCCGCAAGCACGCTATAACATCGGGGCATGACCGACCGCGTCCGCCTGTTCCAGACCTTGCCGCATACATGCGGCTACTTCGCCGAACGGACGGCGCAGAACCTCGTGGTGGACCCGGGTGCACCGCACCTCGACAGGCTGTACGGTCCCGCGCTGGCGAAAGGGTTTCGTCGTGCCGGAGGGCACCTGTACCTGCCGCAATGCAACGCGTGCCAGGCATGCGTGCCCTGCCGCATCGACGTGGCGGCGTTTTCGCCCGATCGCGGGCAGCGGCGCTGCCTGAAACGCAACGCCGACATCGCGGTGAGTGAAGAGGCGCCGGGCTTCACCCGCGAACGCCACGCGCTCTACCAGCGCTACCTGCACGCCAGGCACAGCGGTGGAGGCATGGATGCAGCGGACGCGGAAGATTTCCGGCGCTTCCTCACGGCACCGTGGAGCCCGACCCTGTTCCTGGAATTCCGCGCAGAAGGACGGCTGTTGGGCGTCGCCGTCACCGACGTCGCCCTGGCGGGACTTTCAGCCGTCTATACGTTCTTCGACCCCGAAGAGGAAGCGCGCAGCCTCGGCACGTTCGGCATCCTGCAACAGGTGGAGCTGGCACGGCGACGCGGCATCCCGTATGTGTACCTCGGCTTCTGGATCGCAGGGCATCCGAAAATGGACTACAAGCGGCGATTCAAGCCGCTGGAAATCCGCAGGCACGGCCGCTGGATCCCGATGCCCTAGCGTTCCGGGCCCTGTGCCCAGCGCGCGATCACCGCGTGCAGCGCATCAATGCCGTCGAACAGCGCCGCGGGGCCCGGCTGGAGAATGATCGGCGACTTGATCTCGTGCAATTCGCCGGCGCGCACGGCAGGTACCTCGGCCCAGCCCGGGCGCGCGGCGACATGTTCGGGCCGGAAGCGCTTGCCGCACCAGGAGCCGAAGATGATGTCCGGCGACCGACGTACGACTTCCAATGGGTCGGCAAGGATTCGCTGCTTCGCCAGCGGTTCCTCGAGCAGTTCCGGGAAAACGTCGTCGCCCCCGGCGATGCGTACCAGTTCGCCCACCCAGCGAATACCCGTGATGAGCGGATCGTCCCATTCCTCGAAGTAGACTTTCGGGCGGCGCGGCAACGCCGCCGCCTGCGACGCGATGCGCGCAAGGTTTTCCTCCGCGCGGCACGCCAGTGCTTCGGCCTTCGCCGTCGCCCCCACCATCGCCCCGAGGCGGCGAATGTACGCGACGATGCCGTCCACGCTGCGGTGGTTGCTTATCCATACCTCCACGCCGGCACGGATGAGTTCCTGCGCGATGTCGGCTTGCAGGTCCGAAAAGCCGATGGCGAGGTCGGGCTTCAGGTCGAGGATCTGCCCGATCTTCGCGCTGGTGAACGCGGAGACCTTGGGTTTCTCCTTGCGCGCCCGCGGCGGCCGCACGGTGAAACCGGAAATGCCGACGATGCGGTGTTCCTCGCCGATGGCATAAAGGACTTCGGTGGGTTCTTCGGTGAGGCAGACGATACGCTGCGGATAGGCGTCGGACATCGAGGGTTCTAGTGGCCTGATACGGTGACGGTGATCTTGCGCTGGTGTGCCTCGTGGCGGTGCTCGTAGAGGAACACGCCCTGCCATGTGCCGAGCAGCGGCTTGCCGCCGTGCACCGGCAGCGACAGCGACACGCCGGTCAGCACCGCGCGCACGTGCGCGGGCATGTCGTCCGGGCCTTCGTCGCGATGGCGGAACAGCGGATCGCCATCGGGAACGAGGCGCGCGAAGAAGCGTTCCAAGTCTGCCACGACGGTCGGATCGGCGTTCTCACCGATGAGGAGCGAGGCGCTCGTGTGCTGCACGAAGATGTGCGCGATGCCGGTACCGACGCCACTCGCGGCGATGGCCTCGGCGATGCGGTCGGTCACCTCGCTGAGCGACCGGCCCCGCGTGTGCACCGTGAACGTGGTCTGCGCGATGTGCTGTACAGGCTGGGCTCGGCTCACGGCGGACTCCTTACGGATAAAGCAGGCTACTGGTCCAGCTCGTACCGTCCGCGGCGTGCACGATGCGTTCGTGCAGGCGGAAGGTGGCGCCGTACCAGAACTCCACACGGTCCGGCTCCACGAGGTATCCGCCCCAGTGGTCGGGTCTCGGGACGTCGCGGCCGGCGAACTCCTTCTCGTAGTGCGCCACACGGTCTTCGAAGGTTTGCCGGTCGGGCAGTTCCTGACTCTGCTTCGACGCCCAGGCGCCGATCTGGCTGCCACGGGGCCGGGTCGCGAAATAGGCGTCCGATTCGGCGGCGTCCGTCTTCGTGGCACGGCCTTCGAATCGCACCTGGATACCCTCGCGGATCTGCTTCCAGTGGAAGCACAACGCTACCTGGGCATGCTGCGCGATCTCGTTCGCCTTGGCGCTTTCATAATTGGTGAAGAAGCGCAGGCCGTGCTCGTCGATGGCCTTGAGCAGCACGATGCGCGAGTGCACCCTGCCGCCGGCGTCGACGGTGGACAGGTTCATCGCGGTGGGCTCGGGGTCGCCGCTGCCCTTGGCTTCGTCGAGCAGGCCACGGAAGGTGTCGATGATGGGGGGAGTGAGCATGACGAGGGGACTATGCTGTCGGCCATGGAATCCACCGATGCTAGCACGCTGGCTGCCCTCGTCCTCGACCGTTTCCAGGCGGCCATCGACCACGCCGACCGGCCCTTCGTATTGGGCGTCTCGGGATTGCAGGGCAGCGGCAAGAGCACGCTCGCGGCCGGCCTCGTCGATGCCGCGCGCAAGCGTGGCTGGAATGCGGTGTCGCTGTCGCTGGACGACGTGTATCTGACCCGTGCCGAGCGTGAGGCACTGGCTCTGGAAGTCCACCCGCTGCTGCGCACCCGCGGCGTTCCCGGCACGCACGACCTCGCCCTGCTCACATCGACGCTCGATGCGCTCGGCAAGGCCTCGGCTGAGAAGCCCGTATGCGTTCCTCGTTTCGACAAGGGGCGGGACGACCGCTGTGAACCGGCCCTTTGGCCGGCGATCGCCGAATCGCCGAACCTCGTGGTGTTCGAAGGATGGTGCCTCGGCGTCGAGCCGGCGGAGGATGCGGCGACGCTGGTCGCGCCGGTCAACTCCCTGGAGCGCGACGAAGATCCCGATGGGCGTTGGCGGCGATGGGTCGATGCGCGCTTCGCCGGGTACCTGCCCGTGTGGGAACGCATCGATGCGCTGGTACTGCTGCGAGCGCCATCATGGGAGATCGTGGCGACATGGCGCGCGGAAGCCGAAGCGCCACTGCGGGAACGTGGCGAACCGGGCGCGATGGATGGCCCGGCGCTGTCGCGATTCCTCCAGCACTACGAGCGCATCAGCCGGCGTGCGCTGGAGACGCTCGAAGCAAAGGCCGATCTTGTCATCTGGCTTGATGAGCACCGGCACATCTGTGGGAGCCGCTTCAGCGGCGATGCGGGCTGGCGGCAAGGTTGCCCGCTGCCGCGGGATCGCCGCTGAAGCGGCTCCCACAGGATCTAGGTCAGGGAAGCATAGCCGTCGCGGGAGTCCGGCCACGCGCAGCGAAAACCTGCCGCGCGAAGGCGCGCGTTGGAGAGGCGCTTGTTTCCCACGCCGGCCGGGCCGGGGCCGTCGGGAGGCCACGGCACGCCGAGCAGCCCGGCGAGATGATCGTAGAGATCGTCGATCGGTAGCGGCGTGTCGTCGACGCCGATGTAGACGCGTTCGGGCGTTGCCATGTCGAGGAGGAAAACCAGGGCCGCCGCCGCGTCGTCGACATGAATGCGGTTGGCGTAAACGCCGCGCCCGCGCGGCACGGCCACTTTCCCTTCGCGCAGGCGTTCGAACAGTTGCGTGCGGCCCGGACCGTAAAGGCCGGCAAGCCGCAGGGACACGCCGCCCACCTGTCGGGCGGCGAGCCAGCGCTCCGCCTCCAGCAGTACGCGGCCGTTGAAGCCCGGTGGATCGGGAACGGTGTCCTCGTCGACCCAGGCGCCGCCATGCTCGCCGTAGACGGCCGACGACGAAACGAACAGCGTCCGCTTCGGAGCGGCCGGCAGTGCATCCAGAAGGTGGCGCAACCCATCGATGAACACGGCCCGATAGGCGGCTTCGTCGCGGGCATCGGGGGTCGGCGAGAACACCACCGCATCCACCGGGGGCAATCCGGACAACGTCTCCGGCCGGGTCAGGTCGCCGCGCAGCCATTCGATGCCGTCGCCACCGGGCGCCTCGCCGCGGCGGAGAGCGAAGACCTTCCGGCCATCCGCCACGAGCCGGCGCGCCAGCCGCGTGCCCACGTCGCCGGCGCCCGCGATCAGTACGGTACGGGGTCCTGCCATCGCGGCGGTGCTTCCTGGGGTCATGGTGTCTGCGACATTCGATGGGAGTACCCCTATCATGGGAGCGATGAATCCTTCGCCCAACCTCTTCCTCATCGGCCCGACGGGCGCCGGCAAGACCTCGATCGGACAGCGCCTCGCGGCGCACTACGGACTGCCCTTCGTCGATCTCGACGTGGAAATCGAAGCGCGCCGCGGCACGACGATCGCCGAACTGTTCGCGAACGAAGGCGAGGCGGCCTTTCGCGCACTGGAGTGCGCGCATCTGGACGAGTTTAGCCTTCGCAACGGCATCGTGCTCGCCACCGGTGCGGGCGCCGTGCTCGATCCGGCGAATCGCGAGACGCTCATGTCGCGCGGCACGGTACTCATGCTTGGCGTGGATGTCGACGAGCAGTTGGACCGGCTCCGGCACGACACGGTGCGTCCGATGATCGCGGTTGGCGACCGCCGCGGCCGCCTCGAAACGCTGGCCGAACACCGCAACCACCTGTACGAGGAAGTTGCGGACCTGATCTTCCGTGGACGCCATGAAAGCGTCGACGAAGCAGCGCCCCGCGTCATCGCCCTCCTCGACCGCCACTGGAAACGCGCCTGATGGAAACCCTGCACGTCGATCTCGCCGGTCGCAGTTATCCGATCTGGATCGGCCCGGGCTTGCTCGCAGATCGCGCACGCTGGCGTGCCCTCATCCGCGGACGGCATGTGCTGGTCGTGAGCAACACCACCGTCGCACCGCTCCACCTCCATCGCGTCACGGAAAGCCTCGAAGGCCTGCACTGGTCGTCGTTCCTGCTCGACGACGGCGAAACGCACAAGACCTTCGCGAACGTGGGCCGCGTGCTGGAAGCCCTGGGCGAACTGGGTGCCACGCGCGACGCCTGCGTCATCGCGCTCGGGGGTGGCGTGGTCGGCGACCTCGCCGGATTCGCCGCGGCGTGCTGGATGCGCGGCATCGATTTCATACAGATGCCGACGACGCTGCTGGCCATGGTGGATTCCTCGGTAGGCGGCAAGACGGGTGTGAACCTGCCGGTAGGCAAGAACCTGGCCGGCGCGTTCCACCAGCCGCGCGCCGTGGTCGCCGACATCGACCTGCTGCGCACGTTGCCGCAGCGGGAATACCGCGCGGGCATGGCGGAGGTCGTGAAGGGCGCGGCCATCGGCGATCCTGCCTTCTTCGCCTGGCTCGAAACCAACGCCGACGCACTCGCCGCACGCGAAACCGGCCCGCTGATCGAAGCGATCGCACGCAAGTGCGCGTACAAGGCGGGCGTGGTGTCGCGCGACGAAACCGAACAGGGTGAGCGCGCCTTGCTCAACCTCGGCCACACCTTCGGCCATGCCATCGAAACCGCGGGCAACTACAGCGACCTGCTGCATGGCGAAGCCGTGGCCGTGGGCATGGTACTGGCCGCACGGCTCTCGGAGAGCCTGGGCATGTCCGGCGGCGAAGACACCGCGCGACTGGTCGCCCTGCTCGGGCGGTTGGGCCTTCCCACCGAAACCTCGCGCCAGTACCCGGCCAGCCGCCTGCTCGAACTGATGCGGCTCGACAAGAAGAACAGCGCGGGCACGCTGCGCCTCATCCTCTGGCGTGGCATCGGCAAGGCCGAGATCGTGTCCGGCGTTCCCGAAGAAGAAATACTTGCCGTCTTGCTCCCGCGCGGATGACTGATTCCTGTGGGAGCCGCTTCAGCGGCGATCCCGCGGCAGCGGGCAACCGTGCCGCGAGCACCCATCGCCGCTGAAGCGGCTCCCACAAAAAGCACTACAATGATCGGCCCTGCGCCTGTCACGGATCGCTGATGCGGATCTACCTGCAAACCATGCCCGAAGCGGGGGCGGAGTCGCCCCGGTACGTGCAGATCACGCTCGAGCAGGACCTGCTCGGCGGCTGGACCTTGTATCGCGAAAGCGGCGTGCAGGGCGGCAAGGCCATGCTCAAGCGCGAGGTCTTCGTCGACCGCGATGCCGCGCTGGCCGCGTTCACCAAGGCGCGCGACGCCCAGATCAAGAAAGGCTTCAAAGTGATGTTCAGCCAGGGACAGGAGTCGGCGCATGGCCGCTGAACTCCGCAACGACCGCTTCCTTCGTGCGCTCCGCCGCGAATCCACCGACACCACGCCCATCTGGGTGATGCGCCAGGCCGGGCGCTACCTGCCGGAATACCGCGCCACGCGGGCCCGCGCGGGCAGCTTCATGGGGCTGGCCACGAACCCCGAATTCGCCTGCGAAGTCACGCTGCAGCCGCTGGAACGGTTCGAACTCGATGCCGCCATCCTGTTCTCCGACATCCTCACCATTCCTGACGCGATGGGGCTCGGCCTGTCCTTCGCGCAGGGCGAAGGTCCGCGCTTCGCGCGCCCGCTGCGCGACGCCACCGCCATCGAGGCGCTCGCGATGCCCGACATGGACGGCGAGCTGCGCTACGTGATGGACGCCGTACGCCTGATCCGCCGGGAACTGGACGGCCGCGTCCCGTTGATCGGATTCTCCGGCAGTCCGTGGACACTCGCCTGCTACATGGTGGAAGGTGAAGGTTCGCGCGACTTCGCGCGAGTGAAGGCCCTGGCGTGGGACCAGCCCGCCCTCGCGCACCGCCTGCTGGATACGATCGCCCGCGCTGTCTCCGCTTATCTCATCGCACAAGCCCATGCGGGCGCGCAGGCGCTCATGGTCTTCGACACCTGGGGCGGCCTGCTCGGGCCGGGACCGTTCCGCGAATTCTCCCTGCGCTACATGGCCCAGGTGGTCGAGGCGCTGAAGGCCGACGCGGCGAGCCGCGACCTGCCGGTCATCCTGTTTTCGAAAGGCGCCGGCGGACAGCTGGAAGCCCTGGCCGATACCGGCTGCGCCGGCCTGGGCGTGGACTGGACGCTGGACATCGGCGAAGCCCGCCGCCGCGTGGGCGACCGCGTGGCGTTGCAGGGTAACCTCGATCCGGCGGTGCTCCGGGCGTCACCGGAGATCGTGGCGCGCGAGGCGCGCGCCGTGCTCGATGCCTACGGCAACCATCCGGGGCACGTGTTCAACCTGGGCCACGGCATCACGCCGGAAGTGGACCCGGAGAACGTGAAGGTGCTGGTCGACACCGTGCATGCGCACGGTCGGACGATCAGACGAGGCTGACTTTTGTGGGAGCCGCTTCAGCGGCGATAGCCAGGATGCCGGCACCCCATCGCCGGCATAGCCGGCTCCCACATTCAAGCGCGTACCGATCCAATCAGAAGCGGTTGGGCCCCGCGATATGGCACTTCGCCAGTTCGCCGCGCGCGGCGTTCGCGCCGTTGGCGTCGCCGGCCTGGAGACGCATCTCCACGACCGTCTGCCAGTTGCGGGCGCACAGGCTGCCCGACTTGGGGCCCATGTCGAACGACTGCTTCGAGAGCTTCTCCGCGAGCGGGTAATCCTGCCGGCGAATGGCGATCTCGGCGCGGTCCTGGATGAGCTCCGGCGCCTCGGGCGCCAGCTTCAGCGCCTGCATCAGCTTGGCGTCCGCCTCGTCGTACTTGCCGGCACGTTCGTCCGCCTGCGCGGCCTGCTCCAGGCCCTTCACGCCCGGATCGCGCAGCGGCGCGACCTCGATGGCGGATTTCTCCCTTTCGCCCGCGGCGCGGACCTGGGCGACGATGTCGTACGTGGGTTTGCTGGGGCGGGTGGCTTGCGGCGGGGCGGGCTGGCTGCAGGCGGCAACGAGCGTGACGGCGGCGATGGCACAAAGACGAAGGCGATGCATGGGTCAATCCGTAGGATTACTGGGTACCGGGGACGCCGGCACGGCAGGCTCGGCGTCGCCGCCGAACATACCCTTGAATCGCTGCCAGAAACAGCCCTCCTCCGCTTCCGGGACGTAGCCCGATATGAACGGGAACTGCCGGGCGCCTTCACAGGAGGGATCGGTGCGCTTGCCGGTCTGCGGATTCACATAGGCCATTTCGAGGCCGTCGCCCAGCGTGGTGGGCAGCGGACGGGTCGGCATCTTGCGGAACAGTTCCTGCCACACGCGCATGCTGCCGGTCGCGCCGTAGAGGCCCGTGGGCTTGTTGTCGTCGCGGCCCATCCAGACGACGGCGAGACGGTCGCCCGTGAAGCCCGCGAACCAGCTGTCGCGCTGGCTGTCGCTGGTGCCGGTCTTGCCGGCCGCATGCAGCCACGACAGCCCGGAGTTCCCGACGGCCGCGGCGGTGCCGCTGTTCACTACCTGCTGCATGGCCCACGTGATGAGCCGCGCCGCCGTCTGGTATTCGCCTTCACCGCCCTTCACCTCGTAACGCTTGATCGCCTGGCCCTTGGCGTCCATGACGCCACGCACCGCCACCAGGGGCAGCGCGTGGCCGTCGGCGGCGATGTACTCGTACAGCTGCGCCACTTGCAGCGGCGAAAGGTCAATCGCGCCGAGCAGCAGCGAAGGACTCGGGTTCACGTCCTCGAGACCGAAGGATTCGAGGAAACCCTTGATGCGCGGGACGCCCACCTGCAGGCCCAGGTTCACCGTGGCGAGGTTCCACGAATGCACCAGCGCATCGAGCATCGGCACCTGGCCATGGATCTGGCGATCGTCGTTCTGCGGGGTCCAGGGCTTGCCGTCGGGCTGGCGCATGTTGATCGGCGAGTCGTCCACGATGGACGCCAGCGACCAGCGCGAGGGCTGTGCGAGGGCCACCAGGTACACCAACGGCTTCACCAGCGAGCCGATGGACCGGCGCGCGTCGAGGGCGCGGTTGAAGCCCTGGTCGCCCGGATCGCGCGAGCCGACCACGGCCAGCACGCTTCCGTTCGTGGTGTCGGTGACCACGGCCGCCGCCTGGGAGGCTGCGCCGCGCTTGCCCAGCGCCTTGGTGGTGCTGAGGATCGCCTGCTCGGTATACAGTTGGGCCGCCGGGTCGAGCGTGGTGAAGATCGACAGGCTGCCGTCGCGCAGCGCCGCTTCGTCGAAGTCGGCGGTGATCTGCGAGCGGACGAGCTGCATGAACGCGGGGAAGCGGTTGTGCGGCAGTTGCGCGTTCGATGCGATGCCCAACGGCGTGGCCTGGGCCGCCTTCGTCTGCGCGTCGTCGAGAAGACCGGTGTCGTGGAACTGCTGCAGGACGAGGTTGCGGCGTGCCAGCGCCCGCTCCGGATAGCGGCGCGGATCGTAATAGCTCGGGCCCTTCACCAGGCCGATGAGCAGCGCGATTTCCTGCGGACGCAGGTCTTCGAGGCGCCGGCCGAAGAAGAACTCACCGCCCGCCGCGAACCCATGCACGGCCTGGTTGCCCTGCTGGCCGAGGAACACCTCGTTGACGTAGGCCTCGAGGATGCGCCCCTTCGAGTAGTGCGCTTCCATGAGCAGGGAGAGGATGGCCTCGTTCACCTTGCGCAGCATGTTCTGGCTGCGGTCGAGGAAGAGGTTGCGCACCAGCTGCTGGGTGAGCGTGGACCCGCCCTGCACCGTATGGCCGGCGCGCAGGTTCGCGAACGACGCGCGCAGGATGGCGGAGAAATCGAGGCCGATATGGCTCTTGAAATCCCGGTCTTCGACGGCCTGCAGGCCCTGCACGAGCAACGGGGGCACGTTCTCCAGGCGCACGATGCGCCGCTCTTCCTGCTGCGCGCCGTAAAGCGTGGCGATGCGTGCGGGATCGAGGTGGATCGCCTTGATGGGTTTCTCGTTCGTATCGTCCACGACCGATGCCACCTGGCCGCCCGACAGGGCGACGCGGATACGGTGCGGCAGTTCACCGCCGTCCGGACCCGCATAGCCGTGGGACGCGATGAGGAAGCGCGACCCGTTCTTCGAGTAACTGCCCTGGATCTTGCCGCCACCTTCGGTGGTATAGCCCGCGAAGGTCAGTTCCAGCTCCAGCGCCGCCGGCGTCATGGGCAGTCCCTGGGCCAGCGCCAGCGGCCGTGCATAAACGCGCGTGGGTACGGCGAATACCAGGTCGTTGAAGCGGTTCTGCAGACGCGCGTTGAGCACCAGCGTATACGGAAGCAGGAAGCCGAAGACGAGCCCCATCAGCAGCCAGAAAGGAACGCGCAGCCAGGGCCAGCTGGCGCGCAGGAAGGAGCCGAGACGATTCAGGAAAGCCAACGCGGGGAGTCCAGGCAAAGATGACGTGCGGGGATGATAGGGGCACTTTCCCGGCATCCATCTGAACGGATGCTGGCAGGGAGGTGGCGGCGGCGTTCAGCGGCGCGGGCGCCAGGTGTCCGGAGAGGGTCGGAAGGGCCGCGGATGAACGCCCAGGACGCGTTCCAGCTCGCCATTGTCGGCGATCAGGTCGTCATCGAGCCTGTCGACCGGCCCCCGGAGACTTGGCATGGCAAGGGCCGCCAGGCGCAGCGCGAAACGCGGAACCGGCATGGGCACGGCCATGCCGCCGGCGCTGCGCCGGGCGCGTCGGAACATTTCCGTTGCCCTCATGCGGTCACCCCCGCCGATCGGGAACGTCTTGCCGCGGGCAAACGGCGACGCGAGCGCGGCGACGATGGCTGCCGCGATGTCGTCGGCATGCACCGGCTGTCGCAGGCCACGACCCGCCGGCACGGGGAACACGCGGCGGCGCAAGGCCGCCTGCACTATCGGAGTCAGGCTCTTGTCCACGCCGGCCCCGTAGATCAGGGTCGGCCTGAACAGCGTCCAGGGCATGCCGCGCGAGGCGCAGGTAGCGATCAGGGTCGTTTCCGCATCGCGCAGACGGCGCGAAAGCTCACGCTCCGCCGGCACGTGCGAGTCGCGCTTCGTCTCCGCACTCATCGACGAGGTGGCGACAAGGTGCGGCGTTCCCACGAGGCGCGTCGCCGACAGCCAGGGCGCCAGGTGATCGAGCGGGCCGAGGCTGACCACGGCGCGCAGTGGCGGCAGATCGGGCATGGCGTCGGGAAGACCACCGCGAATCCAGCGCGGGTCGCCGTCCGTCGCCTGGCGGGTGAGCGCCAGCACATCGAAGCCGGCTTCGGTCAGGCGGGGAAGCAGGAACTGTCCGATCTGCCCTGACGCCCCGATCACCAGTACCGTCATGCCCAGACTCAACGACCCGTCGCGATGCGCTCGTAGGCGCTTTGCAGGCGAGGATCGTCCGGCGCGTAGCGGCGCGCGCGGTCGAGGGCCTGGAACGCACCCGCTCGATCGCCCTGCGCCGCGCGTTGCAACGCACTGTCGATCCATGCGCTGCCGAGCCGGTGGCGCATCTCGCCCTGCGCCGCGTCGCCGGGCGCGAGGTCGGACAACGTGCCGTAGAGGTTTTCGGCGCGTTGCACGTTGCCGTTGGACACCGCCTGCTGCAACTGTTTCTCCACCTGGGTGGGCAGGCCTTGCAGTCCCGCACGTGCGGCGGGGTCGTTTCCGTCGATGGCCAGCGCGTTGCGATACAGGTCGTAGGCACTGTCGCCAGGCGGATCCATGATGTCGCCCCGTGTGGCGGCAACCTGCGCGCGCCGGACGAGATCGGCCACCTTCGCCTTCTGCTCCGGGCTCACGGCCATCGACGCTTCGGGAACCGCATCGTCGCCGGCGACAGCCACGGCGTCGCTGGAAGCAGCCGGACGCCGCTCGCCACCGGCGATGCGGGCACGCGCGGCAGCCAGTTCCGCCGACTTCGGCGCGAGCTTCGCCGCGCGGTCGAGCAGCCGCGTGGCCTGGTCGTCGTCCTCGCTGTCGATGGCCGCATTCGCCTGCACGATCAGCGCCTGGGCCACCCGGCCGATACCCGCCTTCGCATCGGCGTTGTCGGGGTCGGCGGCGAGCGCGGCCTGGAACCGCGAGAGCGCATTGTCGTCGCCGTCGCCGACGAACCGGCCGGCGCGTAAGGCTTCGTTACCCTGCTGGACCAGCGCGGCGACCGCCTGCCCGTCCTGTTTCTTCGTTTCCGCCAGCGCCGCACGCAGCGACGGAAGATCGCTGTAGCGGGGCACGAGGATGGCGATGCGGTCGACGATGGCGTTCGCCTTCGTCTTGTCGTTGGCGGCGATGGCCTCGCGCGCCTGGGCCGCGAGCGCGTCGCCCACCTTGTCCAGTCCGCGCGCGGCGACGGCATTGGTCTTGTCGGCGTCGAGCACGCGGCGGTACAGCGCACCGGCACCGTCGTCGCCATCGAGACGGCCGGCGGCCAGTGCCTGCTGCGCCTGATCGATGAGGCTTTCCGTGCGCGCTTCCGGGTTCCGCGCCTGGGAAAGCCGTTGCGAGAGGCGTTCCACGTCGGCGCCGCCGCCCAGGAGTTCGCGCGCAACGTTGAGCGCGGCCTCGGCTTCGTCGAGGTTGCCCGCCGTGAGCGCGGCATCGGCCTTGGCCACTTCCGCCTGCCCGACCCGCCGGAGACCGTCGCGTGCCTGGTCGCTGTCCGGCTGCTGGTCGCGCGCCTTCTCGAACAGTTCCCTCGCGCTGTCGCCGTTCGTGCCGTCCAGGCGGCCTTCGTCGAGCGCGCGGTTGGCCTGGGCGAGCGTGTCGTTGAGTTCGGTGGCGGGCACCATGTTGCGCAGGCGATCCTGCTGCAACCACAAGCCCGTGGCGGCGCCGATCAGCACCAGCACGAGCACGGGGATGAGCCAGCCGCGCTTGCGCGGCCCGCGGGGCGACGCCGGCGGCGGCGAGGCGCGCCGGCGCGGGGCGTCCACGACGATATGCGGCAGGCCGTCGTCAGCCGGCGCGGCCGGCTTGTCGAGGTCGTCGAGCCGGCCCAGGGTGGGTTCGGTGCGACCGCGGGTATCGCGGTCGTTGGAATCTCTGCGTCCGCTCATGGGGTTGGATCGTCCATAGGAGCGTTGCAGCTTAACATTCGGGCGTGAACGGCCGTTGTAGGCGCTTGGGGGACTAAAGTTCTACCCGAATGCGGCTGGCAGCGCGGGTGGCCTTCGCCAGCGCTTCCTCCACCGTGGCCGCGCGCGCCAGGGTCACCGCCATGCGCCGCCGGCCACGAACCTCCGGCTTGCCGAAGATCCGCAGCATGGTGCCTGTCTCGGCCAGGGCGTCCGCGACGCCGTGGTACCTCGGCGCCGCGCCTTCGCCCTCGACCAGGACAGCGCAGGAGGCGGCGGGCGCGAACAGGTGGATCTCGGGCACCGGCAGGCCGAGGATGGCGCGGGCGTGCAGCGCAAACTCCGAGAGGTCCTGCGAGATCAACGTGACGAGCCCGGTGTCGTGCGGCCGCGGGCTCACTTCCGAGAAGATCACCTCCTCGCCGCGCACGAAGAACTCCACACCGAAAACGCCGCGACCGCCCAGGGCGGCAGTGATCGCATCGGCCTGGCGCTGCGCGGACGCAAGCGCGACGTCGCTCATGGGTTGCGGCTGCCACGATTCGCGATAGTCGCCCTCTTCCTGGCGATGGCCGATCGGCGCGCAGAAGGACACGCCGTCACGGTGCCGCACGGTCAGCAAGGTGATCTCGTAATCGAAGTCGACGAACCCCTCGACGATGACGCGACCCTTGCCCGCCCGGCCGCCCGACTGGGCATAGTCCCAGGCGGCGTCCGCATCGCCGATGCTCCGGACGACGCTCTGTCCCTTGCCGGAGGAACTCATCACCGGCTTGACGACGCAGGGCGTACCCAGCGCCGCGATGGCGGCAAGGAAGCTCTCGCGGTCGTCGCAGAAACGGTAGGGTGATGTCGGCAGCCCCAGCTCCTCCGCCGCGAGACGGCGAATGCCTTCGCGATCCATCGTGAGCCACGCGGCGCGCGCCGTGGGGATCACTTTCACGCCTTCCTTTTCCATCTCGACCAGCGTCGGTGTGTGGATCGCTTCCACCTCGGGCACCACGAGGTCCGGCTTCTCCTGCTCGATGAGTGCACGGAGCGCCGCTCCGTCCAGCATGTCGATGACGTGGCTGCGATGGGCCACCTGCATCGCCGGCGCGTTGGCGTAGCGATCCACGGCCACCACCTCCACGGCGAAACGCTGGAGTTCGATGGCGACCTCCTTGCCGAGTTCGCCCGAGCCGAGCAACAGGACCTTGAAAGCGGTATGGGAATGCGGCGTGCCGAATGTTTTCACAGAAGGTCCTTCGCGGGGATGGGGAGGATTCTATAAGGATCGTCCAACCAGGACCGAGTACGGACGAACGCAATCGAAGTGGCCCTGGCCCGTTGTCGCCAGGAGGCACTTGACTCGGGCTATGAAAGTGGTGTGATGGAGGCGTCCCCAACAATTCGGAAGTACGCTCATGAGACGCTTTCTTGCCGTCCTCGCCGTACTGTGCGTCATTCCCGCCGTTTCCGTGGCGGAAGAGCGCTGGATGACCGTCTTGTTGGACGGCCGCAAGGTCGGAAGCCTGCACATCGACCGCCAGGTACAGCCCGGCCAGGTCGTGACCTGGCAGGTGCTGGATTTCCGCATGACCCGTTCCCGCACACCGATGGCGCTGCGCACGGAACTGCGTTCCACCGAGTCCCAGACGGGCGCGCCACTGGCGTTCTACGCCAGCACGCGCATGTCTTCGCAGGAGAACCTGGCCACCGGCGAGGTACGTGACGACGGCCTGTTCCAGGTAGCCAATACCGTCGGCGGCCAGTCGAAGATCAACCTGCTGATCTGGCCGACCGGCGCCACGCTCGCCGAGGGACAACGGCTGGCCATGGTGACGAACGGCTTCAAGGCGGGCACCACGTACCGCCTGCGCAATTTCGATTCGGTCCGGCAGCAGGTTGCCGATGTCGACGTGCAGGTCGTCGGTGACGAGGTCGTGGTCATGCCCGACGAGCGCAGGGAAACCCTGCACCATCTTCGCGAGTCGATCGCCGGCACCCACGACGACCGTGCCGTGGACATCTGGGTGGACGACGAGGGTTTCATACGCCGCAGCCTTGCTCCCCTCCTCGGTTTCCGGCTGGAAATGGCCGCCTGCAGCGCCGCGTGCGCACAGGCGCCCGACCAGGACATCGACCTGCTCCGCGCCGCCATGATCGGTTCGCCACGGCCGATGGTGGCCGCACTGCGCATCGCACCCGTTCGATACACCATCACCGTGCGCGGCGGCGACTCCGGCGCCAGTCCCTTCATCGAGACCGACGAGCAAGCGGTGCGTTCGCTCGGCGATGGCGTCTATATCGTGGACGTGGGCTTCGGCATGCGGCACAGCGACGAGCCGGGCCCGCTTCCCGAGGACACGGCGCCAAACGCCTGGGTGCAATCGGAGAACCCCGAAGTGGTGGCGCTGGCACGGCGTGCGGCCGGCGATGCGCAGACCGACCTGCAACGCATGCGGCGCCTGCGTTCGTTCCTCTCCGACTACATCGACGCCAAGGGGCTGGATGTCGGCTATGCCTCCGCGCTTGAAACGGTGTCGACACGGCGGGGCGACTGCACCGAACACGCCGTGCTCCTGACCGCCATGGCGCGTGCGCTGGGCATTCCCGCGCGCGTGGTCACCGGCATCGTGTACGCGGAGCGCATGGGTGGTGCGACGCGTGTGTTCGTGCCGCACGCGTGGAGCCAGGCGTGGATAAACAACCGCTGGATCAGCTTCGATTCGGCGCAACGGCGCTTCGATTCCACGCACATCGCGCTAGGCACGGGAAGCGGCGAACCCTGGCGATTCTTTTCCGCCATGAATGCGCTCAGCAGGATCCGGATCGACCGGGCCATCCCCTCGTCGAACCTCATGGATCTACCGCCAGCCAGCGACGGGCCCGCCGCCAGCCCGGGAGGACGCGGAGCGCCCTGATCCGTGTAGTTGAATTATGATATCAAAGTGATATCTTTACCCCTACACACCAGGGGTCCACCGCCATGAACGAGCGTGCCGCCGCCTCACTTCCGGGCATTCCCGCCCTCATCGGATTCATCGTGCTGATCGTCCTGGTCGCCGGGGGCGTGCTGGGCCAGGTCGTGAACCAAGGCAATCCCCTGGCAGCCGCGGGCGTCGTGCTCGTGCCCATCTTCGCGTTCCTCGCCAAGGGCTTTTTCCAGGTCCAGCCGAACCAGGGCCAGGTGATGCAGCTGTTCGGCAAGTACGCGGGCACGGAACGGCGCGAAGGGCTCCGTTGGACGAACCCGTTCTATTCCCGCCGGCCGGTCAGCCTGCGCGTGCGCAACTTCGAGAGCAGCCGGCTGAAGGTGAACGACAACGACGGCAATCCCATCGAAATCGCCGCCATCGTCGTCTGGCAGGTGGTGGATACCGCGGAAGCCGTGTTCTGCGTGGACGATTACGAGAACTTCGTGCAGATCCAGAGCGAGTCCGCGCTCCGGCAGATGGCGCAAAGCTATGCCTACGACGCGCACGACGACACCAAGCCGTCATTGCGCAGCCATGGCGAGGAAGTGAACAACCACCTGCGCCAGGAGATCGAAGCGCGGCTGCAGAAGGCAGGCGTGCAGGTCATCGAATCGCGCATCAGCCATCTCGCCTACGCGCAGGAGATCGCCCAGGCCATGTTGCAGCGTCAGCAGGCCAGCGCCATCGTCGCCGCGCGCGAACGTATCGTGGAGGGCGCCGTGGGCATGGTGGCCCTGGCACTCGACAGGCTGCGCGCAGAAGGCGTGGTGGAACTCGACGAGGAGCGCAAGGCCGCCATGGTGTCCAACCTGCTGGTGGTCCTCTGCGGCGATCGCGCCACGCAACCGGTGGTGAACGCCGGCAGCCTGTACCACTGAGCCGCGCGTGGCGGCCGAGAAAAAAGCCTATCCGCTGCGCATCAGCGCGGCCGTCCTCGAGGCCATGCAGTCATGGTCCGAGGACGAGTTGCGTTCGCTCAACGCACAGATCGAATACGTGCTGCGCGATGCATTGCGCCGCACCGGCCGCCTGAAGGCACGCAAGGTGGATCCGGTGGAAGACGCCGACGAGTGACCTTGAGGTACCGGCTGCTACATGGCGCGGGGACTGGCGCGAAGCGCGGTCACCAATGCCAGCCAGCCTGCGATGAAGGCCACGCCGCCCACGGGGGTGATCATGCCCACCACGCGCGGCGCTCCCAGCGCCAGCGCGTAGAGGCTTCCCGAGAAAAACAGGATGCCCGAGGCGAACGCGCCGATCGCGAAGCGTCGTGCCCGCCCCGCGGGCAATCCCACCACCGCCACGAACAACGCCAGCGCGTGCCAGAAGTGGTATTCGACACCGGTGTGCCACGTGGCCAGGGCCGACGCGTCCAGGCTGCCGCGCAGTGCGTGCGCGCCGAATGCGCCGAGCGCCACCGCCGAGGCGCCCGCGAAGCCGACGAGGATGGCGGTGGCCGTGTTGACAGGTTGTCGCATGCGCTGTGATTCCTCGGTGCGGGTGCCTGCGGGCAGGTACGGTGGCGTATCCTGCGCAGGATATCTCGCGGAGCCTCGCATGAAGCCATCCTTCTTCCGCCGGTCCCTCATGGTCCTGGCCGCCGTCGTCGCCGTCGCCTCGCTCGCCGCGTGCCAGCGCGAACCGCAGCCGGAGTGGCGCTTGAACGATGTGTCGGGCCACCTGCCCGATCTCGATTTCAAGCTGACCGACGACAACGGAAAGGCAGTGACCGGCACCGACTACAAAGGCAAGGTGGCGGTCATGTACTTCGGCTACACCCACTGCCCGGACGTGTGCCCGCTGACGCTCACCCAGTTGCATGTGGTGCTGGACCGCCTCGGCCCCGCTGCCGACAACGTGCGCATCCTCTTCGTCAGCGTCGATCCATCCCGCGACACGCCGGCAGTGATGCATGCCTATGTCAATGCTTTCGACAAGCGCGCCGTGGGCCTCGTCGGTTCCCAGGCGGCAGTGGAAGCACTGGCCAAGCGTTATCGCTCGGCCTTCACGCGAGAACCCGATCGCGGCGACGGCAACTACGAGGTCAGCCATAGCTCGGCGATCTACTTCTTCGACGCCGAGGGCAAGGCCCGGCTGCTCGCCACGCCGTCCGCATCCCAGGACGACATCGTCCATGACCTGCACCTGCTCACCTCGCTCGAGGCACGCTCATGACGATCCGCTTCCTCGCCTTCGCGCTGGCCCTCTGTGGCATCGGTGCCGCGCACGCCGCCGACACGCCGAACGTACAGGCGACGAACGGATGGGTGCGCGTGCTGCCGGGCACCCTGCCCGCCGGCGGCTACGTCACGTTCGCGAATCGTTCTGACCGCGTCTTGTCCATCGTCGGCGCGGAAAGCCCGCAGTACGGCGAAGCGATGATCCATCGCAGCAGCACGGATGGCGGCATGGGCCGCATGGAGATGGTCGACAGCGTGCCGCTGCCGGCCAAGGGCACCGTGGCCTTCGCCCCGGGCGGCTTCCACGTGATGCTGATGCAGCCGAAACAGGCGGTGAAACCCGGCGACAAGGTCATCGTGACCTTCACGCTGTCGGACGGCGAGAAAATCCCGGCGACCCTGTTGGCCCGCCCGGCGAATGCCACCGGACCGACGGATTGAACACTCTCGTGTAGGAGCCACCATGGCGGCGAGGGCAAGCTGCCGTAACCTGGCCACGATGGCGCGAGGTTTCCTCGCCGCTATAGCGGCTCCTACAGTGGTTTGTCAGCGAATGTGGAAACCTGTGGGCATCTCGTGCGAGCCGAGGTCTTCACGGTAAAGCTCGTTCACCTCGGCCTGCGGCGGACCATCGCGCAACCAGGCTTCCATCGCGTCGATGGCTTCCGCCCCACCCTGCACGACAACCTCGACGCTGCCGTCTTCCAGGTTCCGCGCGTGTCCGTGCAGCCGCAGTGCGTTGGCCTGATCGCGCGCCGATGCGCGGAAGAAGACGCCCTGCACCCTGCCCCTTACGATGAACCGCGCGGTCTTCATGTCATGAACCCTTGGCGATGGCCTCGTTGAGCTTCGTGGCGTCGACGGGCCCGACGAAGCGATGGGCTATGTGGCCGTCAGGCGCGATCAGGAACGTGGTGGGCAGGCCCTTCGGTGAGTCGAAGTCCTTCGGGGGCTGGGTGACGTCTACCTGCGCGATCGGGTACGCCACGGGATGCTTGCGCAGGAACGCCTCGATGTCCTTCTTCTCGGTGTCCTCGAATGCGAGGCCGATGGCCGCGACGTCCTTGCGGCTTTTCACGAAGGCGGAAATGTCGGGCATCTCCTTGATGCAGGGCACGCACCACGTGGCCCAGTAATTGACCACCACCCACTTGCCTCGCTCTGCGGCGAGGTTGAACGGCTTGCCGTCCAGCGTGGTGACGTTGAGTTCGGGTTTCACGACCGGGGCGGCGGCGACGGGCAAGGCGACGGCCAGTGCGGCAGTGGCGAGAAGGCGGCGGATCATGCAGGGCTATCCTCGATGGGGACGGGAACCGGCGGGGGCGGGAACAGCTTGTCGAGGCGCGCGCCGAGGGTGGCGTCGAGCGCTTCGGCCAGATTGTCCAGCAAACCCAGGAGTTCCGGGGGGAGTTTGATATCGAGACGCTGCACCTCGGCGCGCGGGCGCAGCGGAAGTCGGTACTGCGTGCAACGGTACACCCGCAGCAGCTCGGTGGCATCGAGGCTGCGGCTGAGCATCCAGCCGCCGGCCTCGCAGCGCTGGATCATGTCGGCACGCTGCAGGTCTTCGAAATAACATGCGATGGCGCTCGACGGCAGGTAGGGCTCGCGCAGCCGGATCATGGCCGGATCGACGCTTTCGCCCGTGCGCTGCGCCGAAACGAAGTGCTGGAGCACCACGAGCAGCCCGATGAACTCCGCCCCATCGGGCAAGGCCTCGTGCGGCACCGTGTATTCGAACGCCGAGATGGACGCCGAGATGGAAGCACCGAGGATCACGATGATCCACGAAAGGTAGATCCAGAGGAGGAAGATCGGGATGGCCGCGAGGGCACCGTAGATTTCCTCGTAGTTGGGCGAGTTGCGGATGAACTCCGCGAAGCCCCAGCGCGCGAGTTCGAAAAGAATGGCGCCCAGCAAGGCGCCCACCGCCGCATGCCGCCACGATACGCGCCGGTTCGGCACCATCGTGTACATGAGCACCAGCGTGACGAAGGTGATGGCGAAAGGCAGCAGGTTGATGAGGCGGCTCTGCGTGGCGATCTGGTCGGCGGCCTGGTGCAGCAGCGGGAACGCAGCGATGTACGACGACAACGCCAGCCCGCCCACCACGAGGATGGGGCCGAGCGTCAACGCGGCCCAGTACAGCAGCAGGCGCGATGTCCATCCGCGCGGTTTGCGCACGCGCCAGATGCGGTTGAGGCGGTCCTCGATGCTGATCATCATCGACACGGCGCTGAACAGCATCACGAGAATGGATATGCCCGTGAGCTGGCTGGCCTTGTCGGCGAAGGCCAGCATGTATTCCTGGATCTTCAGGCCCGTGGCCGGCACGAAATTCTGGAAGGCGTAGTTGGCCAGCGAGCCCCGCCATTCCGCGAACACCGGGAACGCGGAAAGCACAGCGAAAACTGCCACTGTAAGCGGCACCAGCGACACCAGCGTGGTGTACGAAAGGGCGCCGGCCGTCTCGAAGCACTTGTCGTCGACGAAGCGCAGCCAGGTGAAGCGCGTGAAGCTGAGCGCGCGGTCGCGGTCGATGCGCAGCGGCATGTCCATCCTCATCGAAGTCCCGAACGATTGGGAACGCGTGGCAGTTCTGCGAGACTAAGGGCCTTCGCAAAGGCACCCCATCCATGTCCCACGACGTTCTCGTACTCTACTACAGCCGCTATGGACACACGGCCCAGCTGGCCCGGTTCGTGGCCCGCGGCGTGGAGGAGGTGCCCGGCATGCGCGCCCGGCTGCGCCAGGTGCCGCCCGTGGCCCCGGTGACCGAAACGGCCATGCCGCCGGAGCCCGAGGAGGGCGCCCCCTACGTCACGCGTGACGACCTGACCGAGTGCGTGGCGCTGGCGATGGGCAGCCCCACCCGCTTCGGCAACATGGCCGCGCCTCTCAAGTATTTCCTGGACACCACCGGCGCCGAATGGGCGTCCGGGGTATTGGCGGGCAAGCCGGCCGCCTTGTTCACGTCCACCAGCACGATGCACGGCGGCCAGGAAGCCACCCTGCTCTCGATGGCACTGCCCCTGCTCCACCACGGCATGCTGATCGTCGGCATTCCGTACACCGAACCGGCGCTCACCGGCACGCTCACCGGCGGCACGCCCTATGGCGCCAGCCACGTGGCCGGGCCTCGGGGCGACAACGCCATCAGCGAACACGAACGCGAACTGGCGCGCGCCCTGGGCAAGCGGCTTGCCGACGTGGCCCGCCGACTGGGCGCGTCCACGTGACCACCATGCAGCGCACCGGCCTGTTCGCCTGGGCCGGCCTGCTCCTGGTGCAGGTGCTCTGGTACACCCTCTACACACCGGTATCGATACCGGCATGGGTCGCCTTCGCGCTCACCGTGCCGCCGTTGCTCCTGCCGCTTCTGTCGCTGCCCAACGTGGCCCGCGCGCTGCTATGGGTGGGCATCCTCGCGTTGTTCTATTTCTGCCATGGCGTATCGGAAGCCTGGAGTTCCACCGGCGACCGCTGGCTGGCCTTCATCGAGATCGCCCTCACCCTGCTGTTGATCGGCAGCCTCGGCGCCGGCGTGCGGCGCAGGCGCTAGCACCTCGGCATGCTGCGCAGCGTATCGACGAACGCGCCGCGGCGGTGCAGGCTAGCACCATCGATTCCGACGGCGAGGATGCCCCGATGAGTTTCGTACAGGACGCGCCCCGGCTTGCGCACCCTTACCGCGACGATCGTGTGCTGAACGCATGGCTGGGGCACACGCTGCCGCCTGCGAGGCTCGACGCGATGCGTCCGGACCTGGAGGCGCTGGCGGACTACGCACTCATGGCATGGGACCGCCGCTGCCGCACGCCGCGCACGGAGCCCGTGCTCACGCAGTGGGACGCATGGGGTACACGCGTCGACCGCATTGCGCTCACGCCGGCATGGGAGGAAGGCCCCGCCATCACGACCCTGCATGCCGTACTTGCCTCGGGCCATGCGGGTTCGCCGTGGGCACGCGTGGAGGAATTCGCGCGCGTGTACCTCTACCACGTCGCCAGCGGGTTCTATTGCTGTCCGCTCGCGATGACCGACGGCGCGGCCACCGCGCTTCATGCGTCGGGCAATCGCTCACTCATCGAACGCGCTCTGCCCCGCTTCCTCAGCCGCGATCCCGCCACGTTCTGGCTGTCCGGCCAGTGGATGACCGAAACACCGGGCGGCTCCGATGTCGGCCGCACCGAAACCGTGGCTCGCCAGGACACCGACGGCCAATGGCGCCTGTACGGCCGCAAGTGGTTCAGTTCGGCCGTGGTGGGCGAAGCGGCGCTCGCTCTCGCACGTCCGGAAGGCGCGGACACAGGTACGGCGGCCCTCGCGCTGTTCTATGTGGAAACGAAGGACGAGACCGGTGCATGGCGCGGGATCACCATCGACCGTCTCAAGAAGAAGCTGGGCACGCACGAATTGCCGACGGCGGAAATCCACCTCGACGGGTTGCCCGCCACGCCGGTGGGCGCGCTCGATCATGGCGTGCGCCAGATTGCGCCGATGCTCAACGTCACGCGTACCTGGAACGCGGTCTGCGCCGTCGCGAGCATGGCGCGCGCCATCGCGCTCGCCCGCGACTACGCCACGCGGCGCAGCGCCTTCGGCACGCGCCTGATCGACCAGCCGCTGCATGCGCGCACACTCGCCGACATGCAGGCTGAATTCGAGGGCGCGTTCTCGCTCACGTTCCATGTCGCGGACCTCCTGGGCCGCGTCGAGCATGGCGAAAGCGCGGCCCATGAAGCCGCCCTGCTCCGCCTGCTCACACCACTGGCCAAGCTGTGGACGGCAAAGGTGTCCATCCGCGTCGTATCGGAAGCCCTGGAATGCTTCGGCGGTGCGGGTTACATCGAAGACACCGGCCTCCCGCAGCTGTTGCGCGACGCGCAGGTCTACGCCATCTGGGAAGGCACCACCAATGTCCTTTCGCTCGACATGCTGCGTGCCCTTTCGGGAGGGCTGGCGCCGCTCCGTCAGGCGGTGGACGACGTGGCGCCTGACGACGGGACGCCTGAGCGGGCCGCCATCGCGGCGGCGCTCGACGCGGCGGAATCGTTGCTGGGCGAGGTCGCGGCCGACCGGGCGTCATTGGAAGCCTCGGCGCGGGGCCTGGCCTTCACCCTGGCGCGGACCATGGCCGCCGCGCTGCTGCTGCGATCGGCGCGCTGGGGCGTGGCAACGGGCGATCCGCGCCCTTCGGCGGCCAGCCGTCGCTTCATCGCTCGCGGCCTGGACCGGCTGGCCCTGCCGGCCAACGAGGACGACGTGCTGCTGGCCGGCGCCGGGAACACCGGCGTTCCAGCGCCTGCGATGTAGAATGGCGGCCCGCTCCACCCGCTTCCCAGGCCTGACCATGCAGCAACTGACCATCGTGACCACCGGCGGCACGATCGACAAGGTGTACTTCGACGACAAGTCGGACTACCAGATCGGCTCGCCGCAGATCGGCGACATCCTCCACCAGTTGGGTGTCGCGTTCCGCTTCGACGTCATTCCCATCCTGCGCAAGGACAGCCTGCACGTGACCGACGAGGATCGTGCCCTGATTCGCAGCACGATCGAGGCCCAGCCGCACCGGCACGTTCTGGTCACGCACGGCACGGACACGATGGTGGAAACGGCGCACGTCCTCGCGGGCATGCCGGGCAAGGTCATCGTGCTCACCGGCGCGCTCAATCCGGCCCGATTCCAGGGATCCGACGCCGTCTTCAACATCGGCTGCGCCGTCGGCGCCGTGCAGACGCTGGCCGATGGCGTCTACATCGCCATGAACGGGCGAGTGTGGGACCCATCCAAGGTGCGGAAGAATCGCGACGCCAACCGGTTTGAAGCCATCTGATTCAATCCGCCGGATTTTTCAGAATTTTCCCGTAGTTTCCGTAGGTGTCGACGTCTACTTTTGTAGGCACGTCACTACTCAACGGGAAAATGCATGCCTCGCCTCCAACCCTCGCTGGCGCGCGCCACGGCGCTCGCGCTCGCAGCGCAGCTTGTCGTCCCATTCTCCGGCGTCGTCCGTGCGGACGGCGTCCCGGCACCGGGATACACCGCTAAAGACGTTCGCGCACCCGGTGACCTGGACCCCACGTTCGGCGACAACGGACGCGCGACCTTCGCGTCGCGGGGTCTCGCCATACCGGCCGGCGATGGAAAGTACTGGGTGGTGTCGCGCATGGACGACGTGCCGGGAAAGGTCCAGGTACGACGCCTGCTGGAGAACGGAACGGCCGACCCGACCTTCCCTTCCGGTGGAACCATCGTCGAGCTCTATCCGGGCGCGCGGGATCTTGAGCTGTTTGCCATGCGACGGCAGTCCAGCGGCAAGATCGTGCTCGTCGGCCGCCTGTTCTTCGTCGACGGCACCACCGCCCCGCTCTTCGCCCGCCTGGGCCTCGACGGCCGGCTGGACACATCGTTCGGGAGAAATGGCATCCGCCTCGTCGACTTCGACGACGGCGCAAGCACGCGCTACGTCAACGGTGTGGATATCCAACCGGACGACAAGATCGTCACAGCGACGCTGTCGGCATTCGAAGAAAAGATGTATCCGCGAATCGTCAGGCTCCATGCGGACGGCGACCAGGACGCCGGCTTCGGGCGCAACGGCGTCGTCTATGACGTTCCCGAAGGTACCAACCTTCTCTCCGCACTTGCACTGGACGACGGCAAACTGCTGTTCGGCGGCATGTCCGCGGTGAACGCCAGCGCCGTGCTCACGCGACGTCGAAGCGACGGCAGCCTCGACACCGATTTCGGAGACGAGGGTTTTGTGTTCCTGCGCGATAAGAATCACCCCGGCATGAGGGTGGGAAGCATGACGTCCTCGACCGGGGACGATTCCGTGGTGGTGGGCGGCATCAGCGAGACGGCGACCGTGTCGGGCTGGGTAGCCAAGGTGATGCCCGATGGCCGGCTGGACCAGGACTTCAACGGCGGTAGCCCGCTGTTCACCGATCACCTGTCGATCTATTCGCTCGCGACACAACACGACGGGAAAATCGTGCTGCACGGCGCAAGCCGCTCGTCGTGGCCATCCATCATGGCCATAGGCAGGGTCGATCGCGCCGGAATCTTCGACACGTCATTCGGTTCCGACGGCGTCGCGCTCACACCGCCTCCCGTACAGACCCCCTATTCGAACATCTATTCGTATTCGGAAATTCAGGGGCCGAAGCTGTTCATCAGTGACGTGGTCGCACAGGACGATGTTTACGAGGTTCAGTTGCTTCGTTACGACTTGAAGTAGAGACGCCGCGCCTCGTCAGGTGCGACACCGGATTAAGCTCATCGGCAGCGCGCCTCAAGGGCGCCGGGCACGATCTTCGACGACCGCGTCCACGGTCGCCCCTGCGTCCATCAACCCCGCGCCGCAGCCTTTCGGGCAGCGGCCGGGAATGGGCCGCGCGTTATCGACCAATTGGGTCACCACCTCATCCACGCCGATGTCCGGATCGGCCGAGCGCATGAGGGCCACCAGCGCGGAGACGAGCGGCGCGGCAACGGACGTGCCACCGCGATAGCCGAACACCGAGCGCTCGTGGCCGCGCTTGCCGGTGTCCCAGGTGGAAAGGATGTTGTCCATGCCGACTCCGCCGAGGTCGCCGCCCGGCGCGGACAACGTCACCTGCTGGCCGAAGTTCGAATACTCCGCCATGGCACCATCCCTGCCGAGCGCGGCAACCGAGACCACGCCCGGACAGTTGGCCGGCGTATTCGTGTTGACGTTCTTCCGGTCGTTGCCCGCCGATGTGACCACTACGGAGCCGCGCGAGCGCGCCTCCTCGATGGCGCGCCGCAACGACGACACGCACGGACCACTGCTTCCCATGCTCACGTTGATCACATCGGCACGACGACCAAGGGGCGGCACGCCGGGTACGTGGCCGCCACTGGCCCAGACGATGGCGTCGGCCAGATCGGAAGCACGCCCGCCACATCGGCCCAGTACGCGGACAGGAATCAACTTCGCCTCGGGCGCCAATCCCACGATACCGGGACGGTTGCCGGCACGCGCCACGACGAGGCCCGCCATATGCGTGCCGTGCCATGTGGACCGCCTGCCTTCCGCGGCCCCGCAGTCGCCGGCGTCGCTCCAGTTGCCCGGGTCGGTGGGATCCGCGTCACGTCCGTCGCCGTCCCGCGCCGTACCCACATCGCTGATGAAGTCGTAGCCCGGAAGCAGCTGGCCGTCGAACTCTGGATGCGGGGTGATGCCGGTATCGAGCATGGCCACCACGGCGCCGGCGCCGCGCGTGTACTTCCATGCCACCTGCGCATCCACGCCCACTTTCGGATCGTGCATGTACCACTGCCGTTTCCAGAGCGAGTCGACGATCGTATGCGGTGCGAGCAGCAGGTCTTCTTCGACTGTGACGCCCGGCAAGCGGGCAAGCCGCCGCGCCTCCTCCGGGCTCATCTCGAACACCTCGCCACCCGCGGCAAGGGAGCGGAGGCGGTTCGTTCCCGGGCTCGTCGCCTGCATGCGCTGCGCGCGTGGCGTAGCGGCGCGCGGGATGCGCGAATGCGCAGTCTCTGGAAAATGCACGATGTATTGCGTCGGGGACGCGATCGCGAACGTCGATACCGCGAGCAGTGGGAGGGTCGCCGGAGAAATGAATCGCATGAAAGGTCCTTCGGATGCGCGGCATGCGCGGGTCCGACAAACCTAGGTTCAGACTGGCGACGCGGGTACGCGACCAAGCCCACCGCGTCGTGTGGGATGTCTCTTCGCCACATAAGGAAGGCCCGGGCGTCGCCGCCCGGGCCTTGTGGTGGATCGTTGCTTATGTCGTTACTGCACGGCCTTCAAAGCCACATTCGAGTAAGCGGTGTAACCGCGGATCTGAATGTAGTAAGTAGCTGCCGACGACACATTGATGGTGCAGGTCTCGTTATTGCCGTTGAGGTACGGACGGCAGGTATACGACGTGGTGGTTGGGACCGCACCGCGACGCACGTACAGGTCCGCGTCGCCGGTACCGCCACTCATGGTGACCGTCAGCGTGCCAGCTACCGCGGAAACCGAGTAGTTGGTCACCGACCCCGACGCACCCGACAGCCCGGTCTTGTTCAGCAGGACCGTACCGCCGCCACCGCCCGAGCAGCTCACACCGACGCTGCTGAAAGCGGAAACCACGTCCGCCGAGCTGAACCCGAGATCGTTCGCCGCCGTGGCGACGCCGCAGGAACCGCTGTTGTACGTGGAACTGGCCGTCCAGTAGAGATCGTTGGCACGAGCGAAGGCCTGGAACGCCTTCTGCGTATTCCAACCGGTCTTCTGCGCCAAGAGGCAGAAGGCCTTGTTGTACACACCGGACGAGTAGTGCACATCGAGCCCGTTGTAGTAATCGGCGGCGTTGTCGATCGAAGCGCCGTCCTGGGTCGGGTTGCACATGTAGCGCAGGGCGCCGCTGCCCTTGAATATCTCAGAACCCACCAACCAGTCGTTCGATCCTCGGTCGTAGTACTCCGCGGCTTCGCCCGCCATGTCGGAGAAGGCCTCGTTCATGCCGCCCGACTGGCCGCTGTAGGTGAGGTTTGACTGCTGCTCGGTGAAGCCATGGCTGATCTCGTGCGAGGTCACGTCCAGGGATACGAGGGGATAGAACGTGCTGGCTCCGTCGCCGAACGTCATCGAGGTGCCGTCCCAGAAGGCGTTCTCGTAGTTGTTGCCGTAGTGCACCTTCATCAGAAGAACCTGCCCGCCGGTCAGCGGCGGCATGCCCATGTAAGCCTGGTACATGTCGTGCACCACGCCACCGAAGTGATGCGCGTCGTTGATCGGGCCATAAGCGCCGTTGATGGCATCGCCGCTCGAGTTCGGACAGGTGAAGCTCCACAGCGTGCCGCTGCCCGAGGTCGCGTGGTTCATGTTGTACGTGCGCACGTACGTGTTCTGCATCGTGCAGGTGCTGCCCGACTGCGTCACGTTGAGGTATGGAAGGCCGTTGGCACCCCAGGTGTACTGGCCGGTCTTCTGGTTGCCGCCGGGGCCTGTGGCGTTCGCATACGTCAGGCCATCCCACTGTTCGAGGATCTGCCCGGTGTTCGCATCGATGATCGCCGTCGGCCGGGTCGGATGATCGCCGCCGGAGAAGAACGAGGTGAGGTATACAAGGCGGGCGGGTCCGCCCTCCTGCGGATAAATGAAGAGTTCGGCCTTGCCGTTCTCGGGCTTCGCCAGGCCACTGACGAACGAGCTCGACTGCTTGACCAGCAGTGCCACCGCCTGGCTCTTTTCGAAGCGCGGGGTCACGGAGGCGATATCCACCTGCAGATCGGACGACACTACGCCATTGGCGACCAGCGCGTTCCCCTGCGCGTCCTGTTCCACGGCGATGCTATGGCCGAAAACCGGCACACCCTTGAAGGTCTGCTGCATGCGCACGGTGGTCGTGCCTCGCACCGTCGGGGCCATGGACTTGGCGACGAAGCCATTGTCGGCCGTCAGGCCCAGGCGCGCGTTGAGTTGCGAGACGGGCGCGGAGCCCAGGTTCTGCGCGTGCAAGGCCTGCTGGGTAGCCGCACCTGCCGCCGACGCGGCCACGATGGCCAGCGAGGCGGCCAGGAGTTTCAAGCGAACTTGACTTGCCATTACGTTCCTCCTCCTGGAATGGGCCGCACGAAGCCATTGCGGCCGTGGGGACCACATTCCGAACGATATGAATTCGCGCCGTGGCGCGATGCCCGTTGCTGCGGCTCCGTGTGGTCGCCTGCCGTCCCCTCCTCCTGCTCCCTCGGAAAGCGGCATGGACCTTCACCCGCGGAACCGACCTCCGTTCTCCCTGCCGAAGGTCACGGTCAACCTAGCGCAAGAACTAGCGGTCGACTACCTAGGGATTTCCCTAGGACGCGGAAAAACGCGATGCTAGACACGCGGCGACCCACATGAACCTGCGAAAGGACAGCGGATGAGCGTGACCTCCGACATCGATGGCGACCTGCGGCGCCTCACGCCGTCCGTACGCGCCGCATTCCGGCTCACGTCGGAGCGGCACCCGCTGGAACGCCTGCTCACGGAAATCGAACTCCCTGGCGCGGCCACCTGGCAGAAAGGCGAGAGCATCGCGTCGTCGGAACTGCAGCGCCGGGCAAACGGCTGGTGCGTGGAACTGCCCTGGCAGCGCACGTACATGCTCGATGGGCCGCTCACGGAATTGCTGGCGATGCTCGCACCCCATCGCGACGAGATCGTCGCAGCGGTGCGATCGCTCGAACTCGACGCGCATGTGGGCCTGCATGTGCGCATGTACGGTCAGGAAGTGCCTGCCTGCCTGTTCTCGACGGCCAGCATCAAGGCCCTCGCGACCTACGGCGCATCGCTCGAAGTCGGCATCGTTCCGTCGACACCGCCCGAATCCTGATGACCGGTGCTTAAAGCATGCCGGTCTCGAGCTTCGCCGCGTCCGACATCATGGAATGGTTCCACGGTGGGTCGAACACCAGGTCGACATCCGCTTCCATGACGGTGGGAATGATCTCGAGCTTCGTGCGCACGTCGTCGACGAGAATGTCACCCATGCCGCAACCCGGTGCGGTGAGCGTCATCTTCACGTAGACCTTGCGGCCGCCTTCGTCGCCGGTTTCCAGGCTCACGTCGTACACGAGGCCCAGCTCCACCACGTTGATGGGGATCTCCGGGTCGAAACAGGTGCGCAGTTGCTGCCACACGAGCTTCTCGACGTCCTCGTCGGACGCGTCGTCCGAGAGTTCGATCGGTTTCGGCGGCTCCTTGCCCAGCGCGTCGGCATCGTTGCCCGCGATACGGAACAGGTTGCCTTCCACGTACACGGTGAAGCTGCCGCCGAGGGCCTGGGTGATGTAGCCGATCTGCCCGGCCGGGAGCGTCACCGTCTCGCCCTGCGGAACCATGACCGCCTGGCAGTCACGCTCGAGGGTGAAGGGCTCGCTGCTGAGGCTGAAACCGCTCATTGCTGTCCTGTAAAGGCCGCTGGGCGGCCGCAAAGTCGTCGATTATGCTCCCGCCGGGCCCCGGCGGTAAGCATCCACCGGCTCTTACGTCGGGGCAGCGGCCTGTCCCCTCAAGAGCGCGAAATGGCCATGGCCGCTATCATGCGCGCTTTGCCCGCAGCCACGATCCGATGCCCGATCCGCGCCAACCACCCCAGGCCGAGCGCTCCCCGCTCGCCGGCTTCCTCTTCGGCGTCGTCTGTGCCGCGATGTTCGGCCTTGCCGTGGGGGCGGTGTGGATGCTGCCGTCGATGATGTTCGGCCGCGCACTGCCCGCACTGGTACTGCCGGCCGGGTGGGTGCTGGGCGTCGTGACGCGGCGCTGGCTCCGCTTCCGCGGTGTCGCGGGGGCCGTGCTGGCCGCGGGTGCCACGCTGCTGGCGGCCGCCTACACCGCCTGTCTCGTGGCCGCGGCCACCATTGCCGGCATGATGGGCATCGGCCTGGCGCGGGCCATGAGCGATGCGGGCCCGGCGATGCTCGTGGAACTGGCGCGCCTGGCCCAGGGGCCCGGGGACGTGGTGCTGGCGCTCGCCGGCGCGGCCCTCGCGGCCATGGTGGCCTGGCCGCTGCGCGCGCGACCGGCCACTTCATAACCCATAAATATCAACGCCCGGAAGATATTGCGTCGAACGGGCAGTCAACCGGCGGTCGCCGACCGCGTTTACCGGAGTGAACCAGGCCGTATGGAGCACGAGGATGCCGAGACCGACGACGCGGAGAAGGCCGTGAACGCCTCGCTCGCGCTCGACAGCGCATCGCTCGACGGCCTGCGCGAGGTACCCGCGAACATGGATGCGTTCCTGGCCGCCATCGAGCGGCGGGCCTGGCGCATGGCCGAGATCCACCTGGGCAACCGGGAGGACGCGCTGGACGCCGTGCAGGACGCCATGCTGAGGCTCGTGCACCACTACAGCGACAAGCCGGCGGGCGAATGGACGCCGCTCTTCTGGGGCATCCTGCGCCGCCGCATCGTCGACCTGCAGCGCCGCCGCAAGGTGCGCTCGATCGTGGTGGGTTGGCTGGGTGGCGGCAAGGACGACGACGGCGACGAGCTCCCGCAGTGGGAACCCGCCGACGACAGTCCGGACCCGTCGGCACGATTGCAGGATTCGCAGGCTTACGCGGACATCGTCGCGGCCCTGCGCAACCTGCCGCGGCGGCAGCGCGAAGCCTTCGTGCTTCGCGTCATGGAAGGCCTGGATGTCGCCGAAACGGCCGTAGCCATGGGCTGCTCCGACGGCAGTGTGAAGACCCATCTTTCGCGCGCGATGCATGCGCTGCGCGATCAACTGGAGGCATGGCGATGAGCCAGCACGATCAGGAACTCGAACGCCGCGCCAGGAACCTGTACCTGCGCGCCAGCCGGGACGTCGATCCGGTCGTCGCCGGACGCCTGCGCGCCGCGCGGCGCACGGCCCTGGCCCATCCGCACCATTCGACGGCGCGGCGTCTCCTGCTGCCCACCGGCGCGTTCGCCGTGCTGGCCCTTGCCACGCTCATGGTGTGGCAACCGGGCGGCGGCCCGCCGTCGCCTGCCGTGGTCGCCCAGCCCGGCGACGGCGAGCCCAACGACCTGCCGCCCGATGCGGACAGCGCCGATCCGGCCCTCTACAAGGACCTCCAGTTCTATAGCTGGCTGGCCTACAACGACACCCGTCCCTCGTCCCGCAAGTGATGCCCATGCGCCGCGCTCCGCTCGTCCTCGCCCTGCTGCTCGCGCTCGCGGCACCACATGCCGCCATGGCGCAGGATCGTCCTCCGCCGCCGCCTACCGGCCAGGAGGAACCGCCGCCCGTGTCCGCCCCGCGGCCGTGGAAGGCGCTCTCGGCCGACGAGAAGGACATCCTCGCGCCGCTGGCGCGTGACTGGGACACGTTCCCGCCGCAGCGGCAGTCGAAGATGCTCGACAAGGCGCAGCGCTGGCGCGGGCTGCCGCCCGAGCGGCGGGCCGAGATCCGCGAGCGCATCGAGCGCTGGCAGCACATGACGCCCGAGGAGCGCGCGGAAGCTCGCCGCAACCGGCAGAAATTCCAGGACCTCTCGCCCGAGCAACGGGACCGGCTGCACGACGCCTTCGAGCGCTTCCGCAACCTGCCCCCGGCACAGCAGCGTGCGCTGATGAATCGATGGCAGAGCCAGTCGCCCGAACAACGCCGCGACGCGGTCGACCACCTGGGCCCGAACGACGCGCTGCCGCCGCCGGACGACAGCAGGCCGCCCGCCCATCCGTAGACAAGGCACTGTGGGAGCCGCTTCAGCGGCGATGTGTACTCGCGGCCAGTTTTGCCCGCTGCCGCGGGATCGCCGGCATAGCCGGCTCCCACAGGGGCTGACGGGGTCCGGTAAACTGGGCGGATGACCGATCTCGCCTTTCTCGACACCCGCCGCTCCGTGCCCTCGCGCCAGCTCGGTGAGCCGGCGCCCGACGATGCCACGCTGCGCCGCCTGATCGAAGCGGCGCTGCGCGTGCCCGACCACGGCAAGCTGGTTCCCTTCCGTATCCGCATCCTGCGCGGTGACGCGAAGCTCGCCTTCGGCCGCAAGCTGGCGAAGATCGCGGAAGACGCGAATCCCGACCTTTCCGAAGCGAAGCGGGAGAAAGAGCGGCACCGTTATGAACACGCGCCACTGGTGCTCGTCGTGTCGGCGAAGATCGACGACGAGAGCAAGGTGCCCGAGATCGAGCAGACCCTCACCGCCGGCTGCGTCGCCTACAACCTTCTACTGGGTGCGCAGGCCCTCGGGTACGGCGCCCAATGGCTCACCGGCTGGGCGGCGTACGATCGCGACGTGGCGAAGCTCCTCGGCATGAAGAAGAGCGAGCACATCGTGGGCTTTATCCATATCGGCACGCCGGCCATGGAAGCGCCCGAGCGCGACCGGCCCTCGTACGACGACGTCGCCAGCGTGTGGCATCCGTGAGCGGCGATTCGCTCGTCCACCTGGTGGACGGCAGCTTGTACGTGTTCCGCGCGTGGCATTCGATGCCCGACGAGTTCCACGACCACGAGGGCGAGCCGGTCAACGCCGTGCATGGCTTCACCCGCTTCCTCTGCGAACTGCTCGAACGCAGCCGCGCCGAACACATCGCGGTGGCATTCGACGCATCGCTCACCACGTCGTTCAGGAACGCTATCTATCCGGCCTATAAGGCGAATCGCGAACTGCCGCCCCCACAGCTGGTGCGCCAGTTCGCGCTGTGCCGGGAGATCGCGGCCGCACTCGGACTCACCGTGCTCAACGACCACCAGTACGAAGCCGACGACCTCATCGGCAGCGCGCTCTGGGGTCTGCGCTCGCATGGTTTCCGCGGCGTCATCGTTTCCGCGGACAAGGATTTCGGCCAATTGCTGGGCGAATCCGACGAGCAATGGGATTTCGCGAAGAACGTACGCTGGGGCGCCGCCGGGGTATTCGAGCGAATGGGCGTGCACCCGCACCAGGTGGCCGACTACCTCGCCCTCTGCGGCGATGCGGTGGACAACATTCCCGGCGTGCCGGGCATCGGCGCCAAGACGGCCGCGGCCCTGCTCGCACACTTCGGCAGCCTGGACAACATCCTCGAGCGCGTGGACGAAGTGCCGTACCTGCGCATCCGCGGGGCGGCCGCCTGCGCGGCGCGCCTGCGGGAGCACGCCGAGCAGGCCCTGCTCTGCCGCCGGCTCACGCGTATCGCGCTGGATATCGCCGTGGCCGAGACGGCCGATGCCTTGAGCCGCCGTGCGGGGGACGCCGCTTCCATTGACGACCTCTGCGAGCGCATCCGCTTCGGGCCGCTGACCCGCACGCGCCTGAAGGCCCTGATCTGACTCCTGTGTGGGAGCCGCTTCAGCGGCGATCCCGCGGCAGCGGGCGGTCACCCCGGCAAACACCATCGCCGCTGAAGCGGCTCCCACAAAGGCACAACGTCACACGGTAGCGATACTCTTGTACGGATACTTCGCCGTCCCGCCAAGGAGCCGCCCATGCAGAACAGTCCGCTGCCGCACGCCTCGCCCGTTCCCGACGACGCTTCCGCGCCCGAGGAGACCATGTTCATAGGCAAGTGGCTCACGCTGAAGAAGCGCGGGCGCTGGGAGTACGCTGTGCGCAACAATCCGCGCGGCGCCGTGATCATCCTGGCGGTCACGCCGGAGGACAAGGTGGTATTCGTGGAGCAGTATCGCGTCTCCATTCTCGCCAACACCATCGAGATGCCCGCCGGCCTGGTGGGCGACATCACCGGGTCGGAAGACGAGGACGTCCTGCTTGCCGCGCGGCGTGAACTGGAAGAGGAAACCGGCTATGCCTGCGGTCGCATCGAATTCGTGCACGAGGGCCCTTCTTCGGCAGGCATGAGTACCGAGATGATCGCCTTCGCGCGCGCCTGGGACCTCGTGAAGGTCGGCGAGGGCGGTGGCGACGAGACCGAGAACATCATCGTGCACGAGGTGCCGCGCGCCGAAGCGGGGCGCTGGCTGTTCGAACGCGCCGAGGAGGGGTTTTCGATTGACGCGAAGTTGTTTGCGGGACTTTGGTTCATCGAGCACCCGGATGCGCATATGCGGTGAGGCCTCCCGCCGAACCTGTCAATTCTTGTCCTGCCCGCACCCGCCGGGGTAGCCTTCCCTCTGCACCATCCGGCGCCGTCCATGTCTGTCCGTTTCGCCCATCTCCACCTGCACAGCGAATACTCGCTGGTCGACTCGACCATCCGCATCAAGCAGCTGGTCGCCGCCTGCGCGCGCATGGGGATGCCGGCCGTCGCACTGACGGACGAGAACAACCTTTTCGGCCTGGTGAAGTTCTACAAGCAGTGCACGGCGGCCGGCGTCAAGCCGATCGCGGGGTGCGACATCTGGGTGTCCAGCCCCGACGATCCGCGCCCGTGGCGCCTCACCCTGCTCTGCCAGGACCGCGACGGCTACCTGAACCTGTCGCGCCTGGTATCGCGCGCATGGCGCGAAGGCCAGGGCAGCGGCCGGGCCCTCGTGGAGGCCACCTGGATGCACCCGGAAAGCGTGCGCGGCCTCATCGCCATCGCCGGACGCGAGAGCGAGGTGGCCCGTATCGCGCTCGGCAGCGGGCTGCCCGCCGCCGGCCAGCGGCTGGAGGGCCTGCGGCGTCTGTTCCCCGACCGTCTTTACCTCGAACTGACCCGCACGGGCCGCGAAAACGAGGAACACTGGGTGCGTGCCGCCATGGCGCTGGCCGGCGAGTACGAACTGCCGGTGATTGCCAGCAACGATGTCCGCTTCCTCGAGCGGGAGGGCTTCGAAGCCCATGAGGCGCGCACCTGCATCAACCAGGGTCGCGTGCTCGCGGACCCGAAACGTCCCCGCGACTACAGCGAAGAGCAGTACTTCAAGTCGCCCGAAGAGATGGAGGCCTTGTTCGCCGACATTCCCGAAGCGCTGGAAAACACCGTCGAACTGGCGCGCCGCTGCAACCTCGAACTGTCCTTCGGCACGTACTACCTGCCGAACTTCCCGGTACCCGAGGGCCACACGCTCGACACGTACATCCGGGAGCAGGCGCAGAAAGGCCTGGAAGAGCGGCTGGCGACGCATCCGCTGGCCCCGGGCAAGACCCTGGAGGATTACCAGGCGCGGCTCGATCGCGAGGTCGACGTCATCATCCGCATGGGCTTCCCCGGCTACTTCCTCATCGTGGCCGACTTCATCAACTGGGGTAAGCAGAATGGCATTCCGGTAGGTCCGGGACGTGGCTCGGGCGCCGGCTCGCTCGTTGCCTGGGTACTCAAGATCACCGACCTGGATCCCCTCCAGTTCGAGTTGCTGTTCGAGCGCTTCCTCAATCCCGAACGCGTGTCGATGCCCGACTTCGACATCGACTTCTGCATGGACCGCCGTGACGAGGTGATCGATTACGTCGCGCGCAAGTATGGCCGTGACCACGTCAGCCAGATCATCACCTACGGTTCGATGGCCGCGAAGGCCGTGCTGCGCGACTCGGGGCGCGTGCTCGGCATGGGCTACGGCCAGGTCGACCGCCTCGCGAAGCTCATCCCGAACCGGCCGCTGGACCTGACGCTGTCGGACGCCCTCGGGCGTTCGGAGAAAGCGAAGAAAGAGCCGGACCGCGTCGTCACCGAACTCTGCAATATCTACGACACCGAAGAAGAACCGCGTGCGCTCATCGACCTTGCACTGAGCCTCGAAGGTCTCACCCGCAACGCGGGCAAGCACGCGGGCGGCGTGGTCATCGCGCCCACCCCGCTGACCGACTTCGCGCCGCTGTACTGCGAGCCGAGCGGCGAAGGTGTCGTCACCCAGTACGACAAGGACGACGTGGAGGCCGTGGGCCTCGTGAAGTTCGACTTCCTCGGCCTGCGCACGCTCACGATCATCGACTGGGCGGTGAAGGCGATCAACAAGCGGCGCGAACGCGAAGGCATCGAACCGCTCGTCATCGAATCGCTGCCGCTGGACGATCCGAAAGTCTACGATCTGCTGAAGAAGGCGCAGACGGTGGCCGTCTTCCAGCTCGAATCCCGCGGCATGCAGGGCATGCTGAAGGAAGCGCAGGCGGACCGCTTCGAGGACATCATCGCCCTCGTGGCCCTGTATCGCCCGGGCCCCATGGACCTCATCCCCAGCTTCTGTGCGCGAAAGCACGGCAAGGAAGCGGTGGAGTATCCCGATCCGCGCGTCGAGCCCATCCTGAAAGAGACCTACGGCATCATGGTCTACCAGGAGCAGGTGATGCAGATGGCGCAGATCGTCGGCGGCTATACGCTCGGCGGCGCCGATCTGCTGCGCCGTGCCATGGGCAAGAAAAAGCCCGAGGAGATGATCAAGCATCGCGCCACGTTCCGCGAGGGCGCGGCGAAGGACGGTATCGACGGCGACAAGGCCGACGCGATCTTCGACCTCATGGAGAAGTTCGCGGGCTACGGCTTCAACAAGTCGCACGCGGCCGCCTATGCACTGGTGTCCTACCAGACCGCGTGGCTGAAAGCGCACTATCCCGCGGAGTTCATGGCCGCGACGATCTCGTCGGACATGGACAACACGGAGAAGGCCGTCACCTTCCTCGACGAAACCCGCGCCATCGGCATCACGGTGCTGCCGCCGGACGTGAACGCGTCGGACTGGATGTTCGAAGCGGTGGAACCGAAGGTGGTGCGCTATGGGCTCGGCGCCATCAAGGGCGTGGGCCAGGGCATCTGCGAAGAGATCGTGGCCGAGCGCAAGGCACGCGGCCCTTACCGCGGGCTGGTCGATTTCTGCCAGCGCGTGGGCTCGAACAAGCTCAACAAGCGCACCATGGAAGCACTGGTGCAGTCGGGTGCGCTGGACGCGCTCGGCGAGAATCGCGCCACGCTGTTGATGCACATTCCCGAAGCCATGCGCGCCGCGGACCAGGAAGCGAAGAACCGCGCCTCGGGGCAAGTCGACATCTTCGGCAATGCGTTCGGGGCCGCCGAGGCGCCGAGCATCATCGAACTCTCGGGATCGGTGCCGGAGTGGCCGCTCGAGCAGCTGCTGCAAGGCGAGCACGATACGCTTGGCCACTACCTGTCCGGGCATCCCACCGATCCGTGGAAAGCGGAACTGGCGCAACTGTCCAGCTGCCCGATCGGGGAAATTCCGCAGCGCTACCAGCCGCCCAAGCCGCGCCGTAGCGACGATGACGACAACGCAAGCCGGTTCCGTCGCGGCCCGGAAACGCCGTGGACCGTTGCCGGCATGGTCGTAGGCATGCGCAAGCGCGGGGACAGCGACGCGTTCGTGCAGATCGAAGATGCCACCGGCCTGCTGGAAACCAGCTTCTTCCGCGAGGTATTCACCGAGGCCGCACCGCTGCTCACGCGTGGCAACCTCATCGTGGTGGAAGGCGGGCTGCGCATCGACGACTTCGCTGGCGGTTACCAGTTGCGCGCACGCAAGGCCTATTCGTTGTCCGACGCGATGGAACATTTCGGCCGGTTGCTGACGGTGAAGCTCAATGGCGTGGGTTCCGACTTCCCGCAGCACCTGCGCCAGGCGCTGATGGGTTATCGCGGCGGTCGCACACCACTCCTGCTTGCGGGGTACCGCAACGCGGTCGGCCAGGCCAGCTTCGAGCTGGGGGACGCATGGCGGGTTCGCGCCCTGCCCGACCTGGTACGCACCCTGCGCACCCTGCCCGGCGTGCTCGGTACCGAGCTGCGCATCGTGCGGCCTTCCGATTGAATGCCGCCGCCCGCACGGGCGGCGGCTGATTTCGATCAGCGCAGGTCGACCGCTTCGGCATCCGCCGATTCGACGAGCGTGACATCGCTCACCTGGACCGACGAGCCGGGGGCGGTGTTCGAGATCTTGATGAGTACGTGCGCGGGCGCGGGGGTAGGCTTCCCGTTCGCCACCACCACGACGTTACGCCATTCGCCCGCGGTGGCCGTGGTCTGCACGCTTCCGATGTACTGGGTATACCGGCCGGTGTCGTCGCTCATGTAGAGCGATGCATCGACGTCCGCGTCGGCAGACTCGGCGCGCAGACGAAAGCTGAGGGCATAGGTGGCGCCACTCCACTTGTAGAACATGGCGTACACCGGCTGCTGGATCGAGCTTCCGTAGCTCATCGATACATAAGACTTGTTGCCGTCGTTGCCGAGGGAGACGTGCCCGAGCGCTTCCCAACCGGCGAGACTCGCGAAATTGCCGTTCTTCACAGGCAGGCGACAAGTGACGTCCGCCTCGATGCCCGAATGGCACGCGGGCAGGCTGGACGGGGACGGCATGGTGCCGGCCATCGCCTGGCCGGCGAAGAGGCAAGCGCAGACGGCAGCCGCGCGCATCGCGAGGCTGGACGGATAGAAGGTATTCATGATGCTCCTTGGGGTTTGTGGGTGGCGGGCGGATTACACCGCAGCCGGGCCCCATCCAGGGCGCGCCCGACACGGGACGAGCCCGTTTCCGACATACCTTCGAGATATCGGCCTGCCTAGCCACGCAGACGAGGCAAGTGCCTTTCCTACAAAGCTAGGCGATCAGTTGACGCTCGCGAAGTACGGCGACGATCTGCGCCGCGAGGTACGCCGGCGTCTGCTCTGCACCGTCCAGGCGAAGATCGGGCGCGGCAGGCACTTCGTAAGGATCGCTGATGCCGGTGAATTGCTTGAGCGCACCCGAGCGCGCCTGCGCATAGAGCCCCTTGGTATCGCGTGCTTCGCACACGTCGAGGGCGGTACTCACATGCACTTCGATGAAATCGCCATGCGCTTCGACCAGCGCGCGGGCGGCTGCCCGGTCCTGGGCGTAGGGAGCGATCGGCGCGCAGATGGCGATGCCGCCGTGGCGGACGATTTCCGATGCGACGTAAGCGATCCTGAGAACGTTCGCGGAGCGGTCAGCGCGCGAAAAGCCAAGTCCCGCCGACAAGGTCTTACGTATCTCGTCGCCATCGAGCATGCTGACCTGCCTTCCTGTGTTTTCAAGGACGGCGGCCATGAGCGCCTGGGCGATGGTCGACTTGCCGGCGCCGGAAAGGCCGGTGAAAAAGACGGCGCACCCCCGGTTCTCGGGGCGAGGGAAACGCTGCCGGAGGATCGCTTCCACTTCCGGATAGGTGAACCACGCCGGGATGGCGCTGCCATCGCGCAAGTGTTTGCGCAACTCGGTGCCGGAGATGTCGCTCACGGCTTCGCCCGCGTGGAGTTCGTCGGTGGAGACATACGCCTGCCGGCCCGGCGCATAGACCATTGGCGCGAACGGGAGCACACCGATGCCCAGCTCGTCGGCATGGGCCTGGACCAGGGCCTGCGCCGCCAATGGCTCGTAGTACGGCCGTCCCGATGCGTCCTTGCCCGGACCGGCGTGATCGCGCCCGACGATGAAGAAATTCGCACCGAAGTTCTTCCGGATGATGGCGTGCCAGAGCGCTTCGCGCGGGCCGGCCATGCGCATGGCGAGCGGCAACACCGACAGCTTCACCGCGTTCTCGGGGTAATGCCCCAGCAACGCACGGTAGCAACGGACGCGGGTGTACGTATCGACGTCGCCGTCCCGCGTACGCCCGACGACGGGATGCAGCAGGAGTCTGCCGCCGACCGCCTCCATCGCTCGCCGCGTGAGCTCCACGTGCGCACGGTGCAACGGGTTGCGTGTCTGGAAAGCCACGATGCGATCCCACCCCTGATCGGCGAGCCACGCGCGCATCTCGCGCGGGGAAGCACGCAGGTCGGTGAAATCGTGGTGGGCCGGCCGCTGCAGGCCGCGAACGCGACCGCCAAGGCAGACCTCGCCCCGGCGTAGAAGATCGGCAACCCCGGGGTGCAGCGGGTCTCGCGTACCGTAGACCTGGAACGCTTCCCGCGCCTTGTCCGGGCGGAAGATGTCGGACAGGGTGAGCAGCGCCAGCGCCGTGCCCTGGACGTCGCGCAGCACGACGTCCTGCCCTATCGATAACGACGCCGCGGTATCTGCGGAGACGTCGAGCACGATTGGCATGGGCCAGAGGGTGCCGTCCGCCAGGCGGAGGCCAGCGACGACGGCCTCGTAATCCGCCTCCGCCATGAACCCTTCGAGCGGCGAGAACGCGCCGTCGAGAAGCAGCTCCAGATCGCATAGATGCCGGTGTTCCAGCCGCACGCCGGGCAGCGCGCCGGAGGCGTGCCTCGCGCCGAGCGCCTCCGCTTCGGGCAGGTACAGGTCCTTGAGCACACCACCATGCGGCTCGATCATGGTCAGACGATGGGCACCTGGCGGAGGTTGTTCTTCGGATCGGCCCAGAACGCCTCGTTGGCGAAGCGGCCGAAGACCTCCAGGGGCAGCACGGGCGCGCGCTCGACGGCCTCGACCTTCGCGCGGACGGCGTGCAACCCCGGCATGCCCACCCGCGCATCGAATTCGTCGGCGCTGTACGCGATGTCGTCGAAGTCATGCGCAAACCAGGGCTCACCCAGGAACCGGTACACCGCGCGCATGGCCGCTTCGGGATCGCGCACCAGGCTCTCGTAGGTCAGCAGCAACAGGTGATCGCGTGCCCATTCCCCGTAGAAGGCTTCCTTCGTTGCCTGGTACGCGAAACCGACCATGCCGCGCGGGTCCGTCAGCGCCTCGACGCGCGAATACACCGTCGTGTTGGTGTCGAAGCGAAACACCTTGCTGACGCTCACCGGTTGCTTCAGAACCAGCCGCTCCATGCTGTCGAGCACCCAGGCCAGCTGGCGCACGCAGGCAATGACTTTCACCTCCGGGAACAGGGTGGCGAGCAGACCCATGCGGCTGCACCACAGGCGGCTCATGTCGAACACCGCTTCCGCGCGGGTATCGACGGAATAGAAGTTCTCCACCAGGCCCCGCAGCATGGCCACCCGCTGCGCGTCCGTGACGTCGAAGGCGAAGTCGTTCTTGCTGCTGGCCTCGGCCACCACGACACCCATGATGTCGGCCACAGGACTGGTCATGCCGGCGCGAAAGCGCGGATTCTGGTTCAGGATGGCCGCAAGCAACGTGGTGCCCGCGCGCGGCAGGCCCGAGATGAAATGGAACCGGCGCTCGGACATACGGTGTTTCCTCTAGGGGGGTGCTGGCGCCGTCGATGCACGCAGGCGCATTTGGTAGTCGACCTCGACCATGCGGGGCTCGCCCTTGCCAAGGAGCCCGAGCAGAAGTTCCTCCGTGGCCCGCTTGCCCATGTCGCGCACCGGCTGGTGCACGGTGGTGAGCAGGGGCCACACCTGCGTCGCGATCGTCGTGTCGTCGAAGCCGCAGATGGACACTTCGGCAGGGACCATCACGCCCGCCTCGGCGGCGGCCCAAATCGCACCGACGGCCATGTCGTCGTCGGCCGCGAAGATTGCCGTGGGCCGCTCCTTCAGCCGTAGCAGCTGGCGGGCTGCCTCCACCCCGGATTCGAAGGAGAACTGGCCCTGCACCATGTAGTCGGCACGTTCCTCCAGTCCGGCGCGTTTCAGTCCGTCGCGGTAGCCCGCGAGGCGCCACACGCCCGCGCCATGCTTCGGATCGCCGATGATATGCGCGATGCGGCGGTGTCCCAGCGCGACCAGGTGGTCGACCATCGCAGCCGCGGCCTCGCGCTCCTGCAGGATGACGCCGGCGATGCCCTTCGCCTTGCGCGGCGCGATGGAGGCGAAAGGCAGCCCCGTGCTGCGCAGGTGCGCGAGCAGTGCCGGGTGGTCCGTGATGGGCGGCGTGAGGATCAGGCCATCGGGACGGTGCCGCCACAGGATACCCTCGACCCGTTCCATGAAATCCCGCGCCTTGGAGTCCAGGGGCTGCACCATCATGCTGTACTGCTGCGCCTCGCATGCCTCCTGCACGCCGGCCTGCACCTCCATGATGTAGCTGGGCGACAGGTTGTCGTACAGCAGCCCGATCATGAAGGAGCGATTGGTAGCCAGGCTTCGCGCCGACGTGAGCGGACGGTAGTTCAGTTCGGCGACGGCCGCCATCACACGTTCGCGCACTTCCTTGCGCACGCCCGGTTCCTGGTTGAGCACGCGTGAGACGGTCTTCTTGGATGTATCGGACGCACGAGCCACATCGTTGATGGTCACGCGCGACATGAAGGCCTCTTCAATGCTTGGTTCCCTGGGTGACTCCCGCGGCCACTCGCTCCGCGGGAGTATTCCAACCGGACACCTCGACCACCGTACCGGCCGTGCCCTGCGCAGGATAGCGCGCCGTGAGCACGACGGATTCGCCGGGCCAGAGCGTGACGTCATTGTCAGACCACGTCACGGGCAGCGCAAGCTCGCCTCCGGCCCGACGTATCGCCAGGTGTTCCTGTACCGCGGCCGCTGGCGACGATGACGGAATGGAAAGCGTCACCGTGGTGACCTCCGCGTCGCCGTCCCGCACGGTCGAGGCATGGACCTCGCGTGCCGCTTTCGGCAACGATGCCAGTGCGGTGAAATCGCCGTACTGGACGACCGGCGTCAGGTACCAGTTCGATTTCGGCCAGTCGAGCTTGTCCTCGCGCGTGGACAGCCAGTACACGTTACGGCTCACGGGTTTTCCGTCGGCGGCGGCCAGTGTCAGTTCCACGAAATACACCGTGGACAAATCCGCGACCGAGGGTAGCTCGAGCACCGCCTGCGAGTGATTACCGGCCAGATCGATGCGCTGCACCTGCTTTTCGTAGCGCACGCTGCCGTCGAGGTTGCGCACCTTTACCGAAGCCTGCAGGCCGTTGCGTTGCTCCAGCGTGTGGTTCACCACCACGATGGAACGCGAATCGTACGAGTACTGGATGTGCAGCGGCTCGTTCGCTTTCTTTGCGCCGTAGTATGCACCGGCCGGGTTCAGGTAGTAGTCGTACAGGTGCCAGTGAAGCGACGGCCACGCGTTGTTGAGCATCCAGTAGATGACGCCCGTGGCAGGGTTCGCCGCACCCATGCGCGCATTGAAGGCTTCGAACTGCGCGCGCACATTGTCGTAGTTGTCCAGCTGGGCCTTCGCCACATAGTCGGCGAGGCCAGTGGGTGCGCCGTAGCGCTTCGCCAACGCGGTGTCGAACGGCGTGAGCACGGCGAATGTCGACCAGTCGGCCGAGGCATGGTATTGCCGGGCCTCCGGGTACTTCCACAACGCTTCCTGTTCCTGCGGAGACAGCATGCGCTGCACGTCCTCCAGTCGCGGGATGACCGCCCCGGCGCTGACTTCCGAATCGAAGCCGAACGCCGCGCCGAGTTTGTCCGCGTACCAGTACGACGGCGGGATCCAGTCGTACGGGCCCGCCATCTTCATGCCCGAGGGGCCGGCTTCCGCCGTCGTCACGTCCACGGCCGCGGAAATGACGGGCAACGACCATCCTTCGGCACGGAGCGTATCCGTGTACATCTTCGCAAGCGCAGGCGGCGGCGCGTGGTCGCTGCCGATGTAGAAGCCGATCACGGACGGATGATTGCGCAACAGGCGCGCCTCGGTGGTCATCGATGCCTGCGCCACGCGCATGTCGGCGTCGGTCCAGGGCTCGCCACCCGTCTGCGCGGCGGCTTCCCACTTGTCGCAGCACTCCCAGCCGGGCAGGACGAGGATGCCGTTACGGTCGGCAAGGTCGTAGAAGCGTTCGTTCTCCAGTTTGCCTTCGCTGCGGATGGTGTTGATGCCGAGGTTCACCACGTAGCTGAATTCGGCCTCCATGCGTGCCGGATCGTCGCGCAGGAACATATCGGGTGCCCAGCCGCCGCCCCGTATCAGCAAGGGCTGGCCATTGACGATGAACTGGCGATAGCCCTGGCGAGTGAGCGTGGACTCGACACGGCGCACGCCGAAATTCGTCGCCGCGCGGTCCGAGGGCGTGCCGTCGACCGTCGCGGTCACCGCCATCCGGTACAAAGGGTGTTCGCCCATGCCGATGGGCCACCACACCTTGGGATGGTCCAGCGTCACGGCCGGCGCGGAGCCGGACGCGAGCGATACGACCTTCGCCTCCCCTGGGCCGAGACGGACCGTCTGCCGCACCGGCTTGTCGGCGACCGTGCCAGCGACCGTGGCTTCGTGGGCCACCGTATCCAGATTCGTCGCGGTGACGGTCACGGCCAGGGTCGCCTGGGCGAAGTCCGCGGACAAGGTCGGGGCGACGTGCGGCGAACTCAGTGCCACGGGGCCGGTCTGGACGATGTCCACGCCACGCCACGGGCCCATGTTGTTGTCAGGCGGCGTGGGATTCCAGTCGACCCAGCCGATGGAAAGGCTCATCCGCGGGTCGCCGGGGTACACCTTCAAGGCCACGGCGTTGGCGCCGGCGTGCACCCATCGCGTCACATCGATGTCGTGCTCGGGATACGCCCCGGCGAGATCGGCGTGGTCGGCGACCTTCTGTCCGTTCACCCATGCGTCCGCGGCGGCGATGATGCCGTGCGTGCGCAACAGGACGTGCCGTGTTCCCTCTGCCTTCGTCAGTTCGAAGCCCGCCCGGTACCACCACGGCGTCACGAACAGGTTGCCGCTGGCGTCGGGTACCTGCACGGCGCGTAGATTGTCGCCATGGAACACGTCGAACTTGAAGACGTCGTTCTCCAGCAGCCCCGCCATGACCGTGGCCCGGCCGGTGACCGGATACCAGTCCTTCGCGGCAAAGCCACTCTTGGAAATCGCCGCGCCATCGTGCTGCGCTTTCGCGGTGTCCTGGATCAGCCAGTGGCCGATGGCGCTGACGGTGCCGGCGTCCGCGGCAACGCGCGTGTCGGTGTAGGTGGTACCTGCCATCGCCGCAGGAGCGGATGCCAGGTTCACGGCGATGACTGCTGCAAGGACGGTCCGCACTGCAGATGGCATGGCGTCAAAGCTCCGGGGCGGCGGTGGATGGAATCTCGGTCGGCCCGAAGGGCCACGCTGCGTTCACCCGGGCCCAAAGCGTGAAAACCACGAGGCCGGCGGCGATCCATGCGCCCGACAGCAGCAGCGAGAGGGGCGACGCGGACACGTACACGTACACCCAGCCCACGAGCGCCACGATGCAAGGCACCGGGTAGAGCCACTGCCTGTAGGGCCGGTGAAGCTGCGGCTCCCGGCGGCGCAGGACGACGAGGGCCACGATCTGTGCGATCGACTGCACCAGGATCGTCGCCGTCAGCAGCATGTTGATGACTTCGGTCAGGTCGAAAAAGGTGCCGACGGCCGTGACCGTGCCCATGGTCAGCAAGGCGATATGGGGAAAGCCATGCTTCGCATGAAGCCGCCCGAAGGTCGAGAGGAAAACCTTGTCCCGCGCCGCCTCGAACGGCACGCGCGAGCCGCCGAGCAGGCCGGTGAACACCGAGGCCAGCGCCGTGACTATGATGAGGGCCGTCATCACCTCGGCGGCGGCATGGCCCCAGCTGCGCTCCACTACCAGCGACGCCACCGATTTGGACACGGCGATCTCGCGCCACGGCGCCACGCCGAGCACGCTGATATTGAGAAGGAGATAAATCACCATCATCGCGGTGATCGAGATGATGATGGTGCGCGGCATGGTGCGGCCGGGATCGCGCAGTTCGTCACCGATATAGGCCGTGGTGTTGTAGCCCAGGTAATCGTAGACGCCGATGATGAGGCCCGCCCCGAGCCCGACGAAGAAGCGCGGACCGAAGGCACCCGGTGGGAAGGCGAATGCCAGCCCGGCATCGAAGTGCGAGAACCCGGCTGCCGCCACGCCGACGATCGAGACGAGCATGATGACCCACAGGGCGATGGTGATGACTCGCACTGATTCGATCCGGCGATAAAGCAGCCACGTCACGAGCGCCGTTGCCGCAACTCCGACGATGCGTGCGGTCCACCAGCCCATGTCCGGGAAGAAGAACCCCAGGTATTCGACCATGCCAATGATGCCCGTGGACATCAGCAAGGGTATGGCGAGCAGCATCGTCCAGATGAAGAGGAACGGCATGAGCTTGCCCGTACGCGCCTGGAAAGCCCTCCGGAGGTACACGTAGGTACCGCCGGAACCCGGCATGGCCGCGCCCAGCTCCGCCCACACCAGTCCATCCGCCATGGCCAGCAACGCACCCACGATCCACCCTACGATGGCCTGCGGGCCGCCCATCGCCGCCACCATCAGCGGGATGGTGATGAACGGACCGATCCCGCACATCTGCGTCATGTTGATGGCGGTGCCCGAGAAGACGCCGATGGACCGGTGGAAGTGACGCTCGCTCATGGGTTCCCCTACCACTGGCCACGGATGCCGAACATGAACATGCGCTCGGAGAACGTCGAGTGCCCGGGCTGGTCCTTCCAGGTCAGGTAGTAGCGCTGGTATTCGTTGGTCAGGTTCGTGCCGTTGAGGAACACTTCCAGCTGCTTGGCGAACTTGTACGAGATGGATGCGTCGATGTATTCCTGCGGGGCTTCGTACATCTCCAGACCGGTGATGCCGCCGACGCTATCGGATACAGCGCGCTTCGAGCGGTAGTTGTATGCCACGCGTGCCTGGAAGCGGTCGTCCTGGTACCAGAGGATGACGTTGCCCGATTTCGTCGAGTTGTCCTGGAACGGGATCTTCTTGCCCGCAAGGTCCTTCTCGCCGGAGTTGCTGGGCGCGTACGTGGCGTTGAGTTCCATGCCCGTCTTCGAGAGGATGCCGGGGAGGAAGGTGAAGCCCTGGCGGTAGTCGAACTCCGCACCCTTGATGCTGTTGCCCGTGCCCTGCACGGGCTCGGTGATCACGATGCAGTGGTTGCGCACCACGCCGTCCTCATCGGGCAGCGTGCAGTTGGTGACGCTGCCGTTCTTGATGAAGCTGTCCACGTTGATGCGGAACAGCGCGAGGCTGACCATGCTGGTGGGGTTGATGTACCACTCCGCCGAGGCGCCGAAGTTGGTCGAACGCCAGGGGTCGAGTTTCGGATTGCCGGACGACGTGCCATTGGCCACACGGAACACGGGGCCATCAGGCGTCTCGGCCAATGAGTAATTCAACTGCAAACCGCCGCCCCAGGTACTGAGGTCCAGCGGCATCATGTTCTTCGAATACGCCAGGCGAAACTTGAGGCTGTCCGTCACGTCCAGGGCGAAGTTGGCCGAAGGCAGCACGTCCTGGTACGAGCGCTTGGTGATGTCCCTGCCCACGTCCTCCGGCTCGTCGCCGTACGCGCCCGGGTCACCGCTGAGGTGCTGCGTCACGTCGAGGTTGCTGCGGATGAGGCGTACACCCACGTTCCCGCTATAGGGCATGTCGCCGATCATGCCGTTGAAGTCGCCCTGCAGGTAACTCGACAATTCCTTGAGCCGCACGCCCCACGTGGTACCGGGTTCCGCCACCCGCACAGTATTGGGGTACAGCGACTTCCAGTACGCCTCCGGGTTCTTCATGGCATCGGGGTCGATCGCCCAGAAGTCGATACCGGAGCCAAGCAGGTTGTGATACGCCTTGAAGTTGTTCGCAAGCGGCGCCGCGGTATTCGGCATGGAGATGGCCGACAGCGGGCCGGCGCGGAAGTAGCCCTGGTCGTTGCCGGCGGTGCACGATCCGCTGTTCAACACCACGTCGGCACCGACGTAGCGCACCAGGCAGCCGTTCGGGTCGCTCGCGCCCATTCCGGCGTACACCGGCGTCTCGAACGTCCAGCCCTTGTTGCCGGCATCGCGGATACTGTTGCGCACGCCGAACTCGAGCTTGAAGCCATCGTTGAACTCGAACTTGCCGTCGAACCGCAGGGCGTTGAGGGCCACCTTGCGGTCGTAGTTGCCGGACGATTCGAGCGTCTTCATCGTCCAGGCGGCGGGATTGGCGAACGCCGCCGCCAGCTCGGCCGGCGTGCTGACCTTGAGGTACCGGCCGCGGAAGTCCGCGACGATGGGAATGGTGTTCTGCGGGATGCCCGTGGGATTGAAGACCCGGTTGCCTCCCAGTTCGGCGGGATAGACCATCGTCCCGGGCGGCACCGCGTCGTCTGGCACGCCGTCCTGCAGCACGTTGGGCCAGAGGGCACCGTCGGAATCGGAGATGTTGACGTCGGTTTCCTGCAGCGATTGCGACGCCGTGTCGTGGATGCCGCGGAGCGAGCCGGTGAAGGGGCCGCCGTTATCGTAGTCCAGCTGCAGGTTCAGGTTCTTCGCCACGGAGAACTTGCGGATCATCGACGAATACGACTCCACGTCGCCCGGCCACTTCCTGTAGACCTGCGTGGTGTAGATGTTCGACCCCTCCCAACCCGGCTCCGGCGTGCCGTATGAGCCGAGCGCCGGCCGCCCGGTATCCCGCGACTGCAGCGGCACGTACGTCGCGCCCTGCCAGTTGGTGGAGTTGAACTGGACACCGACGTTCCGGTCGAACTGGTGCTGCTGCGAATAGAAGTAATCGCTCGTCAGGCTGAAGCCGTTGCCGATGTCGAACTGGAAGGACGCATTGCCCGACTTCCGCTGGCGCTGGGTCACGATCCGGTTGATGCCGAAATTCTGGCTGCCCAGGAAGACGCCGTTCGACTTGCCGTCGCCGTTCACGTCCACGCTGCCATCGGCGTTCTGCACGATCTGCGATGGGATGGGCGCACCGTTCCACGGCGTGAGGAAACCGTTGTAGCCACCGGCGCTGGTGGCGTTCTCGCCGTTGAGCACCGCGCCATACTGATCCAGGCCTTCGCTGGAGTTCATGCGCCGCGTATCGGAATAATCGCCCGACAGCAGGAATCCCCAGCGGCCGTTGTCGTTGTAGGAAAAGAGGCCGTTCGCCTCCGGTCCCGTATGCTTCGTGGTCGAGCCGCGCTCACCATTGGCCGAATAGCTGTACGTGAAACCGGAAGGCAGGTCCCAGGGGCGATAGGTGTGCAGGTCGATCGCACCACTGATGCCCGCATCGGTTTCGTTGGCGGTAGACGACTTGACCACGTCCGCGCCATGGAACAGCGTCGACGGCAGCATGCTGAAGTCGGGCTGCTGGGAATCGATCTGGTCCGCGGTGATGAACACCTCGCCGTTGAGCATGGTGCCCACCTGCGGCAAGCCGCGCACGTCCACCGACGTGCCCACACCCGCGTCGCGATTGATCTGTACGCCGGTGATGCGCTGAAGCGAGTCGGTGATCGTGGTATCGGGCAGTGCGCCGATGTTTTCGGCGGTGATGCTGTCCTGGATCTTGTCGGCATCGCGCTTCACGTCGATCGCCTTCATCTGCGAAGCGCGAACACCGGTAACCGTGACGCCGGACAGATCGACGGCGCCCTGTGCCGCATCGCCCTGCTTGCCCGTGCCGCCTCCTTTTTTCGCGGCGGCAGGGGGTGGCGTGGTTTGCGGGGTAGCCGCCGAGGCGGTTTGCCCGTCCTGGGCGCCCGCCGACGCCGAAGCGACGGCCAGCAGGGTCACCGCGATGGCGAACGACAAGGGATGCTTGCGAAGTGCTGTGGACATGAGCCGTGACCTCGTGACTGTTGCCTGTCGGGAACGCGTACTGCCCGGCCGCGCCCGAAGGCGCACCGCCTTACTTCAAGAACGAAATCTTTCCGACCGCCCACTGCCCTTTGCGTGGGTCGCCCGTTGCGAAGACACACAAGGCATGTACGTCCGCAGCGACAGGTGCCGGAAGGCTCGCCTCCCGCCGCACCAACCCGCCCGGCGGCATGGCGCTGCCAAAGGGCAGCATCGCCAGGCGCGGACCGTCGCAGCCGTTGGCGTGGACCTCGATGGTGTCGCCCTTACCGGTGCCGGCGCGCACCACGGCCCCGCGGGCTTCGTCGCCGTAGCGCCAGGGCAGCTTTTCGGCCGTCACGGCGACACGGGTGACGCCATGCATGTTCACCGCCGGCCATATCCAGCAGGCGTTGCCGATCTCGACCGCGTAGACGGGGCTCGGGCCATGCGCCGGTGCGGCACCCTGCAGACGCGATGGCGGCTCGCCCGAGCAGGTCTCCAGCGCGGAGCTGTCGCGGCTCAGCAGCGTGGCTTCGTCCAGCACGGTCGAACGGGACGTGGCAAGCAGGCTGCCGTCGCTGGCGAACGTGGCTGCCCGCAACGTGGTTCCCGCCGGCAACGCAAGGGGCTTCGTATACGCCGCGGAGCTCGCTACAGGTTCCGTACCGTCGATGGTGTAACGGATGTCGCCAGCGTGGACCTGGTTCGCCAGCACGGCGCGGAATGTCCCGCCGGCCGGGTGCGATACCTCGAACGTCGGTGCGAACGCGCTGTCCGCGGCGGCGATACCCAGTGCACGGTAACGCCCTATTTCGCCGGGGAGGCGCGCCAGGAAGCCCTTCCAGTCGTGGGCGGCCGGCGGCGACCACCCCAACTCCGCCAGCGCGGCAATGCGCGGGAAGGCGGCATGCTGCACGTGCGCAAACGTCAACAACTGCTCGGACCAGAGGCCTGCCTGCACGCCAACGATATGTCTCGCTTCGTCCGCGCTGGTGCCCGGGGGTATCAGCTGCGTGTCATAGGCCTGGCGCAGCGTGACCTCGGGCGGCGGTCCGGCCCATTCGTCCACGTTTCCGGATTGCCGGTGGTCGAAGTACAACGATTCCTGTGGCGTCATGACCACGTCATGGCCCTGGCGCAGCGCGGCAAGCGCCACGCGCTCGTCGTGATCGCCATGCCAGGACATCACCACCTGTTCCCGCGGAAGTGCGACGCCCGCGGCCACCTCGTCGTCCCAGCCCACCGGGGTTCTACCGTGCTCGACGAGATACGTGGCCACCTGCTGCATGAACCAGCCCTGCAACTCGTCCATGTTGGCCAGCTTCAGCGCCTTCATCTGCGCGTTGACCTCGGGCGACGCGTTCCACTGCTGCTTGTCTGCTTCGTCGCCGCCGATGGAGATGTGGCGCGAAGGAAACAGGCGCATGGTCTCGTCCATCACGTCGGTCACGAAGCGCAGGGTCTTCGCATTCGGATTGAGGAGCCATGGGCTCACGCCCCAGTCGGTCCACACGGGTGGACGCCTGCCCGTCACGCCGAGCCACGGATAGGCGGCGATGGCGGCCTGCGAATGCCCCGGGAGATCGATCTCCGGCACGATCTCGACGTAGCGCGCGGCGGCATACCGCACGATGTCGCCGATCTCGGCGGCCGTGTAGACCTTGCAATAGGGCTTGGCCGGGCCACCCGATACTTCGCTGTCGTTGCCCACGGCGTCGCGGCAGGCACCTTTCGTGGACAGCTCGGGATAGTTCGGCACGGGCAGGCGCCAGCCCTGGTCATCGGTGATGTGCCACACGAGCACGTTGAGCTTGTCGAGCGACATCCCGTCGATCAACTGCTTGATCTCGTCGGCGGTCTGGTAATGTCTGCTGGAGTCGAGCAGCACGGCGCGCCATGCGAAGCGCGGGTGGTCGTCGATGCTGCCATAGGCCACGCGCGCGGGTTCGCCACGCGTCCAGCCCGGCTGCGTCAGCAACTGCCATACCGTCACGCTTCCGTAGAACGCGCCGCGCGGCGTGCGCGCGGTGACGACGATGCCCTGCTCGCCCACGGCTATCGCATAGCCTTCCTCGCCCACGACCGGTGCGTCGGAGCGAACATCGAAAGTCACCGCTGCCGGCTCGCCGCCGGCGACCTTGCGCATCGTCAGGCCGCGCACGCTCGCGACGCGCTGCATGAAGTTGTCGACGACCGCCGCCATGGCGGCGTCGGAGGTTCCGCGCACGGCGACTCCCGCACCGTTGCGGATATCGGCCGCGCCGGCAGCGGCCGGCCTCACCGTGGCGGGCATGGGCAGCAGCGACCAATTCGAGACGGGCGCGGATGCGGCGAAAGCGCCCGTCGCGAGCACACCCGTGGCGATCGCCGCGCACACAAGGGAGAAACACCGGTTCATGCGGTTGCTCCCGCGATGGATACCGCACCGGACGGCGCACGGTGGTGCATGTACCAGCGGGCGGCCCCCTGCACGCCGTGACAGCCATGCTCGGTGACCCATACCGGCACCTCGGCCAGCAAGGCCCGCACACTGCGACCGTGCAGGAAGCGTTCTTCGAAGGCGCTGCGCGCGAGCAGGTCGAACATGGAGGACAGGAAGCCGCCGGCCAGGAAAATCCCACCGGTAGGCATGGTCGTCATGGCGAGATTGCCCGTGAAACTGCCGAGCGCCCCGCAGAACAGTTCTACTGCCTCCACCGCGTGCGGATCGGCCTGCGCCGCGGCCGCGGCAGTGACCGCCCGTGGTGTCGCCAGCGCCGGTGCTTCGCCGTCGATACCGCACAGCGCCTCATAAAGGGTCAGCAGCCCAGGCCCCGAGACGATGCGTTCGACCGGCACGTAACCGCCTTCCGGCGCAAGCCACGCCAGCACCTCGCGCTCGCGAAGCGAGTGGGGCGCGAAATCCATCTGGCCGGCTTCCGTCGCGAAGACCGCCGCGTGGGGCGACCCGGGCACATGCACGGCCGCGCCCAGGCCGGTACCCGGGCCGACCACCAGCGACGGCCCCAGGCCACGGACGGACGGACCGCACAGATGCCTGCCGCTGGCCGCCAGTGGTCCCTCGATGGCATAGGCCAGGGCTTCGAAGTCATTGAGAAGCGCGACCTCGGCCAGGCCGAGCGTGGCGCGCAGGGTGTCGGCCCGGACGGGCCAGGCAAGGTTGTCGTTCACCACTTCGCCGCCCATCGCCTGGCCGGCGCATGCCAGCACACAGTGCGAGACCGGGACGCGTACCTCGGCCGCGATGAATGCCTGGAGCAGCGCGGCGAGCGAGGGAAAATCGGCGCACGTGAACACCCGGTAGGCGAGCGTCTCGATGCCGCCCGGCCGCCCGTCGGTGGCGAGGCGCACGAGCGCGACGTGGCCGTTCGTGCCGCCGATATCGCCCGCAAGAAAGTCCATCCCCCGATTTCCCCCGCCCTATTGGCCCCATGGGTGAACCACCCCATCCAAGTGCCCCCGCACCGGATTGGTCATCAGGGTGAAACGGGACTGACACCGGTGTCAAGGCATGGCGCAGCAGGGGCCAGAACTGCCTGCCGGTCTTATCGTTTCAGCTATTTAGGCCTGTCCCTCGGCGTCCATACCCGCCCGCACACCCCGCCAGCCCGCCACTCGGTATAATCAACGGTCTTGCCCGGATCACGCGACTTCATGAATCCCAACTTCCTCGATTTCGAACAACCCATCGCCGAACTGGAAGCCAAGATCGAAGAACTGCGCCACGCCAGCAGCGGGCAGGCGTTCAACATCGACGAGGAAGTGGGCCGGCTCCGCGAGAAGCTGAAGGTCAAGACCGCCGAGATCTTCCGCAACCTCACGCCGTGGCAGGTCAGCCAGGTGTCTCGCCACCCCGCGCGCCCGTATACGCTGGATTACATCCAGGGCATGTGCGAGGAATTCCACGAACTGAAGGGCGACCGCATGTTCGCGGACGACCAGGCCATCGTGGGCGGCCTCGCGCGGATCAACGGCCGTTCGATCATGATCGTCGGCCACCAGAAGGGCCGCGACACCAAGTCCAAGGTGAAGCGCAACTTCGGCATGCCCCGCCCCGAGGGTTACCGCAAGGCGCTGCGCCTGTTCAAAATGGCGGAACGGTTCGGCATCCCCGTATTCACGTTCATCGATACGGCCGGCGCATGGCCCGGCATCAATGCCGAGGAACGCGGCCAGTCCGAAGCCATCGCGCGCAACCTGCTCGAAATGGCCGAGCTGCGGGTCCCTATCATCTGCACGGTTACCGGTGAAGGCGGCTCCGGCGGCGCACTGGCCATCGGCGTAGGCGATCGCACGCTCATGCTCCAGTACTCCACGTATTCGGTCATCACGCCCGAGGGTTGCGCGTCCATCCTGTGGAAGAGCGCGGACAAGGCGAAGGACGCGGCCGAGGTCATGGGCCTCACCGCGCCGCGCCTCCTCGAGAACGGCCTCATCGACAAGATCGTGCGCGAGCCGCTTGGCGGCGCGCATCGCAATCCGCAGTCCATGGCGATTCGCCTCAAGGCCGTGCTGCTGAACCAGCTGGACGAGCTCGAAGCGCTGTCGATCGACGAACTGCTCGAGAAGCGCTACCACCGCCTGCGCGGCTATGGTGCCTTCAGCGAAGGCTGAAACCTCCGCACGAAAAATCCGGGTTAACATGACGGGACTTCCGCATTCCCGGAGCTGTCATGGCTAACGACGTCACCGCCAAGCTCGCCGTGCTGATCGATGCCGATAACGCACGGGCGAAGATCGTCGACGGGCTGCTCGCGGAGGTCGCGAAGTACGGCACCGCACACGTGAAGCGGATCTATGGTGACTGGACCGGGCCCAACCTCGGTAGCTGGAAGGCGGCGCTGCTGGAGCATTCCATCCAGCCAATGCAGCAGTTCGCCTATACCAGCGGCAAGAACGCCACGGACTCGGCGATGATCATCGATGCGATGGATCTGCTCTACGCCAACCGGTTCGACGGCTTCTGCATCGTTTCCAGCGACAGCGACTTCACCCGGCTCGCCTCGCGCATCCGCGAAGCGGGCCTTATCGTTTACGGGTTCGGCGAACGCAAGACGCCACAAGCATTCGTTTCCGCCTGCGACAAGTTCATCTACACGGATCGCCTGGTGGGCACCGTGGAAAGCGAGCCGGAAGAGCCAAAGGCGAAGAAATCGCCGAGCGAATTGCGTGGCGATACGAAGCTCACCAATCTCCTGCGCAACGCCGTCGATGCCGCGTCCGACGAGAACGGCTGGGCTTCGCTGGGAGCGGTCGGCAGCATCGTCAACAAGCGGTCCCCCGATTTCGACTCGCGCGACTACGGCTATTCGAAGTTCAGTGGACTGATCAACGCCATCGGCCTGTTCGACGTCGAAGAACGCCAGATCGGCAATGGCAAGCATCCCTACGTCCGCAGCAAACCGCGGACCAAATGAGCCCGGATCTTTCCGCCCATCTCGACCGTGTCCTGGAAGCGGACGGTGAGGTTCCGCTGGTCGTCGCCTACAGCGGCGGACCCGATTCCACCGCGCTGCTGCACGCCCTTGCGACACGCGCACCGCGGCCACCGTTGCGTGCCTTGCACATTGATCACGGCCTGCACGCCGAGAGCGGCGTCTGGGCACTGCACTGCCGGCGGTTCTGCGACTCGCTGGAGGTCCCTTTCGAAGCGATCCGCGTTGCCGTCGACCTCACCCGCGGCGAAGGCGTCGAGGCAGCGGCGCGGCGCGCACGGTACGCGGCGTTCGCCGCCGCGCTCAGACCCGGAGAGCGGCTGGTCGTGGCGCACCATCGGGACGACCAGGTGGAAACCGTGCTGCTGAAACTGCTGCGCGGCGCCGGTCCGGAAGGCCTCGCCGGCATGCGTGCGTGCCGCCCTCTCGGCGCCGGGTGGCTTTGGCGCCCCCTGCTCGACCTGCCGCGCGGCACGCTGCTCGACCACGTCGCCGCGTTCGACCTCGACACAGTCCACGACCCTTCCAACGACGACCCGCGCATCGCGCGCGGCTACCTGCGCGGCACGGTTCTTCCCGCACTCCTCGCGCAATGGCCGCAGGCGGCGACCAGCATCGCGCACAGTGCCCGCCTGTGCGGCGAGGCCGCAGAGGCCTTGCGCGATGGATGGCTGGACGCCTGTGGCCGACTCGCCGACGAGCGCGGGACGCTGGATGCGGCCGGGTGGCTCGCGCTGCCGCCGGCCTGGCGGTCGCCGCTGCTCGACCACTGGCTGCATGCGGCGGGCCTGTCCGCCCCGACCACGGCACAACGCGACGTACTCGAGCGCCAGGTCCGCGAGGCTGCGGCCGAGCGCCTGCCGCTCGTCGGCTGGGCGGATACCGAGGTGCGTGTGTGGCGTGGGCGTCTATGGGCGATGCGGCGGCGCGCAGACTTCGACGAAGGCTGGTCGGCACCGTGGTGGGGCGAGGCCCTGGCGCTGCCCGGCGGTGGTTCGCTCGCGCTCTCTGCCGGCCGCCTGGACGCGCCCGTGACCGTGCGCTATCGCCGGGGCGGCGAAGTGTTGCGACCGCACGGCGACCGCCACACCCGGGAGCTCCGCGACCTGTTCCAGCAAGCCGGCGTGCCACCCTGGGTGCGCCCGCGCATGCCTTTGGTGGAAGCGGGTGATCGCCTCATCGCGGTGGCCGACAAGTGGCTGAGCGACGAAGGGAAAGCGCTGTTCGAGGCAGCCGGCGGCAGGCTCGTGTGGCATCGCGACGATTGATTGAAACGCCCGTGTGAGCTAGCTTTGCGGCCATGCCGAAAGCCCCAGACACCCCCGCGCCCGCGTCGTCGATCGCCGAATTCGAGCATTCGCTGGACGAACTCGAGCAACTGGTCACGCGCATGGAAGGCGGGGAGCTAAGCCTCGACGAGTCCCTGAAATCGTTCGAGCGCGGCATCGGTCTCTACCGGCACTGCCAGAAGGCGCTGGAGCAAGCGGAACTGCGCGTGCGCCTGCTGCTCGACCCCGAAGCTCCCGATACCGCCGAACCCTTTGACACACGCATCGACTGACCTGCCGGCGCCGCTCCGGGCGCTGGTCGGCCGGGCGGACGACGCGCTCGCACGCGTCCTCCCCGGCGAACATCTGCCGCCCACCGACCTGCACCGGGCCATGCGCTACGCCGTCCTCGGCGGCGGCAAGCGCTTGCGGCCACTCTTCGTCTACGCCGCGGGCCACGCCCTCGGCTGCGACGGACCGATCCTCGATGCACCGGCGTGTGCCGTGGAAATCATCCACGCCTATTCGCTGGTGCACGACGACCTGCCGGCGATGGACGACGACGCCTTGCGCCGTGGGAGGCCGACCTGCCACATCGTGTTCGGCGAAGCCATGGCGATCCTCGCCGGCGATGCCTTGCAGGCGCTGGCCTTCGAGATCCTCGCCACGGCGCCCGGTGACGACGACGCGCGCCAGCGCATCGCCATGCTACGCGCCCTGGGTGCGGCATGCGGTGCCGAAGGCATGGCGGGCGGCCAGGCCTTCGACCTCGCCGGCGTCGGCAAGAAACTCACGCTCGACGAACTCGAGCGCATGCACGCCTACAAGACGGGTGCGCTGATCCGCGCATCCGTGCGCCTCGGTGCGCTCGCCGCCGGTTGTAACGACACGGACATGCTCGAACGGCTCGACCGTTACGGCCATGCTGTGGGCCTCGCCTTCCAGGTTCGCGACGACATCCTCGATGTCGAGGGCGAATCGGCTGTGATCGGCAAGACCGCCGGCAAGGATGCCGCCGCCGACAAACCCACCTTCCCTTCGATCATCGGACTGGAAGCGTCCCGCACGCGACTGGAGAACCTCGTGGAGGAAGCGCTGGACGCCGTCGGGCCGCTAGGTGAACGCGGCGAGTGGCTTGCCGAACTGGCTCGGTACTCCGCGCGACGCGGGCACTGACGAAAACCACGGCTTTCGGAAACATCTGAAGCGCCGGACGAACCGCACCCGTCGCAGGCGATCGACGAAAGCCCGACATAGCGCGGCTTACAGCGCTAGTCAGCAACCGGTTATTGCCACGCCAACCAACTTATTTGAGCATCCTTGCCCAATTCGCAAGGAACACGCTCATGCGCTCATGGAAGGCGGCCGTCGCCATCGTTACTCCCCTCGCCGCAACCATTGCCGCGGCTTACGGCTCGGCCTACGCCGTCAACCTGTTCCTCGGCCTCGACGGGCAGCCCGTGCGGTGGGACAACGCTTGGCGGTATTACCACGCGCTCGATCAACCGCGCGTGGCACCGTATGCATGGCGCATCAAGGCGGGGATCGCCGCGGGCTGTGCGCTGCCCCTCCTGGCCTGTTGTGCGACGTGGGCCAAGCTTCTCAAGCACAGGTCGGCCGCGGCACCGACGCATGGCGACGCCCGCTTCGCCACCCTGACCGACATGAAGAAGGCCGGCCTTCTGGTCCGCAAACCGGAAAGCATCCTGATCGGCAAGTACAAGGGTCGCTACCTCTGGCTTGGCGGTGCCCAGCACGTCATCGCCGTCAGCCCCACCCGTTCCGGCAAGACGACCAGCCTCGCGATCCCGGTCCTGTTGACCTATGAACATTCGATCGTCGTGCTCGATCTCAAGGGCGAGCTGTACAAGGCCACCAGCGGACAACGCAAGGCGATGGGCCAGGAGATCCTGGTATGGGCGCCCTACGACGAGCACGGGCATACGCATCGCTTCAACCCGATGACCTTGCTCGCCGGCATGGCGCCCGCGAAGCGCATCGGCGAGTTGCAGACCATCGCCGCCATCCTCTACCCGGACCAGCCCGGGGCCGATCCCTTCTGGACGACGCAAGCCCGAGCGGCGTTCACCGCTTTCGCCTCGTACATGTTCGAGGCCTGGGACGGGAAGCATCCGGGCAGCGCCGGCGCCAATCCATCCCTGGTCAACACCTTGGAGGATTTCCCCAGCTTCGAGAGCATCTTGCGCTTCTCCAGCGGCAGCGACGGAGAGACCACCCGGGAAATGCTAAGCACCCTCCTGAAGGACACCACGCCGGGGCGCCTCAGCCCGCAGACCCGCACGGTATTCGCCAACCTCGCCGGGCTGGCCGAGGAAACTTTCTCCTCAGTGATCGCCGCGATGCAGGCGCCCCTGCAGCAGTTCCTCAGCCCGATCCTGGCGGCGGCGACCAACGCGACGGACATCGACATCCGCAGCTTCCGCAAGAAGCCAACCACCCTCTACGTCAACATCCCGACGAACAAGCTCGACGAGAGCAGCAAGCTGCTGAACATCTTCTTCAGCACGGTGATCGGCAACAACCTCGACAAGCAGCTGGGCGAAGAGCCCGACCTGAAGTACCAGATGCTGATGCTCATGGATGAGTTCACCGCCATGGGCCGAGTGGACGTCTGGGCCAAGCGCATCTCCATCGCGGCCAGCTATGGCGTGCGCGACCTCTGCATCGTCCAGAGTCGCGCCCAGCTGAGCGGGACCTACGGCGAAAACGACGCACAGAACTTCATCACCAACCATGGCGCGCAGATCGTGTTCGCGCCGCGCGAACAGGCCGATGCAAACGCGTACAGCGAGATGCTTGGCTATCGCACCGTACGGAAGCAGCAACGCAGCACCAGCCAAGGCGGCAGCGGCCGGCAGGTCTCGACCAGCCATATCGAGGAACGCCGTGCGCTGCTGTTGCCGCAGGAAATCAAGGAACTTCCTGCGGACGACGAGCTGATCTTCTACGAAGGTTGCAAGCCGATCCGGGCACGGAAGAACTGGTTCTTCAAGGACAAGGTTTTCCAACACTCGGCAAGCATGCCGCCGGCAGCCATCGTTCGGACTCAGGAGCCTGACATCAGTACGGCAATCGTTGCCGCGGGTCAGCCCAAGGGTAGGCGAATAAGGTCTGCATTGTCGCGACGCGCACACAGCACGGCGGCTGCGTAGGTGACCTGCCGATCAGATCGGCTCAATGGAGAAAACCATGCCAACGGAAGACGACTTCGGTGAGGAAGGCGCGCGTCCTTCATCGCTCATCCCTGTACACAAGTTATCCACTCGCGACCCGCTTCATGACATGCAGCTATTGCGCGACGTGGCAATCATCAACGAGCAGGTGAGGCGCGAGCTGGGGCCACCGTCACGCACTGCTCCCCATCAGAAACCTGAGGAGGATCGGGAAGACATGAAACCTCGCGAACTTGCCATGGCGGCGCTCGTCGCCGTGGGCGCCGCCGGAGTTGCCGCTTGCGCGTCATCCGCACCGACGCTGGGCAAAGAGCGCCATATCGACCCCGCGGTGCGCGCTGAATTCAACCTTCAACCGCCCGAATGGCCGTTGAAGTTCAAGGAGCATACCTTCAGGGTGGTCTGTTACAGCACACAGATGTGCAAGGTCTGGTATGCGCGCGCTTGGTCGATCCGTGACAAACCGACGCCACCTTCATCCGCGTATGGTCCTAAGTACCTCGACCACCTTCTCGGCGGCCACGTCGGCATCGCCAATTTCCCGGAACCGGCGGAAGTCACGTGGCGCTCCATGGACGGTACGGAACATCAGGCTCATATCGACATCGGCGCGATCTTTCATGATGAAGTCGCCAGACACAACGTACCTCGTGAGGAAGTGGCCGACCTCGCTAATGGAAAGCTCTCCGGTGACCCGCAGATTCTCCTGGAGATAAACGACAGAACGATTCGGGTCTACATGCGCACCTATATCCCAACCAGGCACTTCCAGACCCCTGGCAACCCCTATAGCGATTCTCGCTACGAACCGATTCTCGCCAAAACGTATCGTTACTAGACACACGGAGTGTGATTCATGGGACAACTTCTTTCGGGCGGAATCACCCGCCCCGCGAGCGAGCGCGATCTTGATGCCTACGAGCGGATGCGAGAACAGCAGGCGAAGCAGACCGTACCGGTGTTGCAACATCACAACCGGCCGCACGAATACCTGTTCATCGCGTTGTTCGATGGCACCGGCCAGAGTGCCTACAATGATCGATTATTGACAAACATCGGTGAGTTGAAGAAGCGAGCCGATGAGATTGCGGATATACCAAGTAATCGAATCAGCGTCGGCTACGCCGAGGGCATCGGCACGCAGAAAAATCCGCTGACCCGTGCCATCGACGGTGCCTTCCCTTATACGTGGGACGACAAGATACAGAAAGTCTATTGGGATCTCGCTGTGGCGGCAGAGCAATGGAAGCGCCAGGACCCGCAGGCACAGATTCGCGTCGTCGGTGTCGGCTACAGCCGCGGCGCCGTCCTCGTTCCTGGGTTGTCGCGTCTTGTCGATACCTTTGGCATTGTCCATCCCGAAGGCCTGAAATTCGGCCGCGACGCGCACGGTAATCTTACGGTGAGTTCGCCGCGCACCCTCATTCCGCCGGGCGAAGTGGCCCAAGCCGTCGGATTATTCGATCCGGTCGGCACCAACCTCCCGAAGAACTACGACGCACGCCTGCCCAAGTCCGTGCTGTCCGGCTTCTCGCAGATCGCGCGTGACGAACAACGCGAGTTGTTCCCGCATCAGACCATTCTCGACCCAGACTGGTCCGACGATGGGCGCTTCCTGAGCGCCACTCTCCCCGGCGGACATTCGAACATCGGTGGTGGCAATGACGAGGCGGGGCTCGAATCGCTAGCCTTCAACGGCATGGCCGATTACCTCAATGCGCTGACCGACCGGCCGCTGTTCAAGCATCGTGAGGTGCCCCAAGATCCGGCACAGTTCACCATCTTCCAGGCCAGCGGCGTCACCGCGGCCTTCGGCTTGCGCATGGACAAGGACGGCCAGCGCGATCTCCGCGACGAGCTGGCAAATTGCAGGATCGTCGATATCTGTCGCGACGCCGAGCCGGTGGACTCGGCGCTGGCGAACCGGTTCGACTGGCAGAGTGTCACCCCGCACGTCACCAGGGCGCCGCCGCCACTGCCGGAAGCCGCCGAGGTAGCGCGAACCGTCGAAGTGCCGGCTGCACCCCTGCCTGCGCCGACATCCCCACCCGCCGTCGTACCGGTCATCCGACTCGACGACCCGAGCCACCCCGATCGCGCCCTGTACCTGAGTGCGCAGGCGCACGTGTACGACCTCGACCGCCAATTCAACCGAACGCCCGACCAGCGCAGCGACAACCTCAGCGCCGCCCTCGTCGTCGCCGCCCGGGCGGACGGCCTTCAGCGCATCGACCGCATCGAACTGGGCAAAGACGGCAGCACCCTCGCGATAGTCGAGGCACCCATTGGCCAGCCGGAGAGGCGCAGCGAGGTGCCCGTGGTCGCGTCGATGAACACGACGATGGCACGCAGCGCCGATCAGTGGTCGACCGCCATGCACGACTTCGAGCAACGTCGGACCCCTGCGCGCGACGTGGCGCGGGAAGTGTCCCCAGACACCCCGTCACCCCAGCC
>NZ_JBNDHZ010000019.1:0-76150 GCF_056755355.1 Luteibacter sp. HAY1-4A | reverse complement strand
GCGACGCAGACTTAATCCGATGCCCCAGGCCAGTGTGTCAGCACCGATAGCGACGACGCGCGTCGCCAGTACAGCAAAAAGCAACGTTGCGGCATCCATCCTTTCATGCAAAAGGAACAGGATGACGAGTTCGCGCACGCCTAAACCAGCGGGTGCTCCGGGTGTCAACATGCCTATCAGCCATGCGATAACGTACGCTGCGCAAAGTACTACCCAGTCATGCCCTGCCGTTGCTTCCTGGGGTGCATGAATGAGGACCGCCACAAGAAATGTGAGCCCAGAGAGCGACAGATAGATCAGATACAGTGACAGCGCCTTAGCCAACGAAGGACCCATGTGGCGCCACGCTGCCAACACTGCCGCCCCCAAGATCAGGGCCACGCCGACGCTCCACACATGAGCTGCCCCCAACGAAGGCAGTACCAGGGGGGCTGCAAACAGACTCAGCAACGCTCCGGCCACGCCAACGAGAACCAGTTCAAGCAGCGAAGCTCGCACCAGCACACGAGCTGGCAGACCTGCCGCCATGCCGATGGCCTGGCGGCCGGCGTAATGAAAGATGTTGCCAGGCACATACCGGGCAACGTGTGTCGCCGCATAAGTCGCGACCGCCCAGCGCATCGGAACTGGCGAGCCGCTGTCAAAAAGGATAGCCCGCCACGCTATGCCCAGACAGGCGTTCATTCCGACCCCGACAATGATGAGGCAGGTCAGGGCTACCCATTCCCTGGGCGCCACGTGGTCGAGATCGACCGAGGCCCCGTAGCGGCGCAACTGAAGCACGACAAAAACAACACCAAGCAGCGCGAGCATTGTTCCCGCCACGTAGGTGAAGCGCTTCCAGCAAATCCATTGAGCCGGCACGTCAGTCGCGCCGCTTGCAGAGCAGCATCGTCCACGGGATGGGTGTTCTGACGTCGACGATATCGAAAACCTGTTCGACCATGTTGCGAAAGGACCTGGCTGACCAGTGCTGGATGTGTCCCGGAGTATTTCCGTAGTCGAAGACGTATTTGCCGCGGACCATGTTGAGAATCCGCCAGAGCGGCTCTCGTGGCACGCTCAGGATCACATATCGGCCGACAATGGAATGAAGGGCCTGTAGACCACGCAACGGATCGTCGATGTGCTCCAGCACTTCGCAGCAGACCACGAGTTCATTGGGATCCTTAGTACGATGAATGTTGTAGATATTCGAGACTTCGAAGGTCGACGCCGGCAGGGCAAGGTGCGCGGTGTTCTCGCGGGCCAGGGCGACTACCTCGGCCGAAATGTCGCAGCCTGCCGAGACATACCCCTTGGCGTGCCAGCGGGCGACCCAGTAGCCCTCTCCGCACCCTACCTCATAGATTGACGAGGGCCTTGTGCGGGCAACCAGTTCGTCCAGCGCGCCGTGAAAACCATTCATAAGCCACTTCACCACAGGGTTCCGCGAGCCGTATTTATCGAAGGTGTTACCGAGAACCAAACCGTTCTCATCGACTACACCGGCTGCGACCTTGTGTTTCATGTCGCTCCTCCGTCCTTTGCATTGCTATCGCCCGCAGCGACCGTTTTGTAGCGAATGTCTTCCAACAACCGCCGGTTCGCGGCAAGCAGATCTGCGATGAAGGCGATTAGCATCGTCTGGAATCCCATACCCAGGAGCAAGGCCGCAAGGATCAACGACTGGATATGTCCCGCTCCGTCGCCTTGCGCGTATTTCGCCAGGAAACGAATGCCTGGAACGAGACCCGCCAGGAAAAAAACGGCGCCGATCGATGCAAAAAAACGGAACGGTCGATAGACCACAAAGATACGGACAATCGTCACGGTGCTACAGCGAACGTAGGACAGGATACTTCGGACGAGCCTCGATGGCCGGAGATCGGCGTTGACCCTCACCGGAACCGACGCCAGGGCCATGCCTTTCTGACCTGCCTGAATGATTGTCTCGAGTGTGTAGGTGTAACGGCTAAAGACCACGAGCCTCTGCGCTGCCTGCCGGCTGATGGCCCGGAATCCGCTGGGGGCATCCGTTACTTCAGAGCCGCTGGCCATCCGGACCACACAGCTACCTAGCGACTGCAGGAGCTTCTTCACCGCGGAGAAGTGCTCAATAGAGGAAATTGGACGCGCGCCGATGACTATATCGGCCTGACCGGCCATGATGGGTGCAGTCAGTGCAGGGATATCCTCCGCACAGTACTGGTTGTCAGCGTCAGTATTGACGATGACGTCGGCTCCCAGGCTAAGGCAGGCGTCGATGCCGGTAGTAAATGCTTTGGCTAGCCCCTGGTTACGAGGATGCCTGACGATGTGATCCACACCGTGGGCGCGGGCTACTTCAACCGTCCCGTCGGTACTGCCGTCATCGACGACCAGCCACTCGACGCTATCGAAGCCTGGGACACGGCGCGGCAGCGCCGCCAGCGCAATAGAGAGCGTAGCTTCCTCATTCAAACAAGGAATCTGGATTATTAGTTTCATCAAAAATGCCTTGCCCGCGGCATCTCTGAACTCCCTGCGAGCACAGTACCAGAAACTATTAACGTTTGATGACAACAAGGGGTTGACGCTGGCAGGGCTGGAAGCCTCGCGGTCTGCGCCCATGGGCCCAAATCGGCAATTAGGGCCGTTATGGACCCAATGACGGATCATTCCGCGCTGCATCAAACGCTAGTTTGAAGTTTCGCTAGAATGGGGAGTCAACTCCGGGGCGTCCGCGGCTCGGCGGCTGCCCCAATGCACAGGAACCCCCGAATGAAGATTCTGGTCGGCTACAAGCGCGTCGTGGACTACAACGTCCGGATCCAGGTAAAGCCCGATGGCACGGGTGTGGTCACGGACGGCGTGAAGCTCTCCGCCAACCCCTTCGACGATATCGCCCTCGAAGAAGCCCTGCGCCTGCGCGAAAAGGGCTTAGCCGAGGAAGTCATCGTCGTGGGGATTGGCCCCGCGGACCTGACCGCCCATCTGCGCAACGGCCTGGCCATGGGCGCCAACCGGGCAATTCACGTTCAAACGGCCGATGTCATATCACCATTGACAGCCGCCCGCACGTTTCTGAAGCTCGTCGAGAAGGAACAGCCGGGCCTGGTAATCCTGGGCAAACAGGCCATCGACGACGATGCCAACCAGACCGGTCAGATGTTGGCAGCCCTGTGGGATCGCCCACAGGCCACCTTTGCCAGCAAGGTCGAGATCGCCGGCGGAAAGGCCACGGTCACCCGCGAGGTGGATGCGGGCCTGGAGATCATCGAGGCTGATCTTCCCGCCGTCATCACCACGGATCTCCGCCTTAACGAGCCGCGCTTCATCAAGCTGCCGGACATCATGAAGGCCAAGTCCAAGCCGATCGACGTGATCGAGCTGGGCGCACTGGGCGTGGATGCGGCAGATCACATCAAGACCGTTCACTATGCCGCCCCTCTCAAGCGCAGCAAGGGCGTGATGGTCAAGGACGCCGCCGAGCTCATCGCGGCCCTCAAGCAGAAGGGTCTGCTGTAAGGCAGCCGACCGGAGAATCGACATGACCAAGATCCTCGTAATTGCCGAACATCTCGACGGCAAGCTCAACGGCGCCACGGCGCGCGCCGTCAGCGCCGCCTCCGCCGTGAAGCCCGACGCCGTCGACATTCTCGTGCTGGCCGATGCGCCGGAAGCCATCGCGGCGGAAGCTGCGAAAATCGACGGCGTCACCAAGGTGCTGACCATCGCCCGGCCCGAAAATGCCCATGCGCTGGCTGCCACCCTGGCCCCTCAGATTGCGGCTGCCGCCGGTGGGTACAGCCATGTCTTCGCCCCCTCCACCACCTTTGGCAAGGACCTCGCCCCGCGCGTGGCCGCTCTGCTGGGCGTATCACAGGTCAGCGACGTAATGAGCGTGGAGGGGCCGCACAGCTTCAAGCGGCCGATTTACGCGGGCAACGCCATCGTGACTGTGGAAGTTGATGCGAACTCCATCGTCGTCGCTACGATCCGTACCGCCTCGTGGCCGGCCGCCGCGTCGAACAGCTCTGCACCGATCGAAGCCCTGGACACCAACGCCGTCCTGCCCTCGCACACCCGCTTTGTCGGATTGCAACAGGGCAAGAGCAACCGCCCCGACCTGCAGGGCGCGCCCAAGGTCGTCTCCGGCGGCCGTGGTGTAGGGTCGAAGGAGAACTTCGAGGTCATCTATAAGTTCGCCGACAAAATTGGCGCAGCAGTGGGGGCTTCACGCGCCGCAGTCGACGCCGGCTATGTGCCGAACGAGATGCAGGTCGGGCAGACCGGCAAGATCATCGCGCCGGAACTCTATATCGCCATCGGCATATCTGGAGCCATCCAGCACCTGACCGGCATAAAGGATGCCGGCACGATCGTCGCCATCAACAAGGATGGCGACGCGCCGATCTTCGAGGTTGCAGACTTTGGCCTCGTGGGAGACTTGTTCAAGATCCTGCCGGAACTGGAAGCGGCGCTCTAAGCGCCTCGTGCACGATGTGAACCCAGTTCCGCCGATATTTCCCACCAAGCGCGTGACCGCAGGAGCGGTCATGCGCAACCAAGTGGGAGACATCCTGATCGTGAAACCCAGCTACAGGGAGGGGTGGCTGCTGCCAGGCGGAGTATGCGAGCTTGACGAAGCCCCTTCGGCAACGCTCACCCGCGAAGTCCACGAAGAGCTAGGCATAGAAGTGGTCATCGAAGCACTGTTATGTGTCGATTATCTTTCTGCGCACGCCAACTATGGGGAAAGCGTGCACTTTCTCTTCCGATGCGAAGCGATAGCAACGGAGCAGCTAAAGCAGATTCGTCTACCCGAGGATGAACTCGTGGATTTTCGGTTCTGCTCCGATACCGACGCGTACGATCTTCTCGTTCCGTCCGTCGCGCGGAGGCTACGTTCCTTGGCGCGAGCAGATAGTGTCTCGACCGTCTATCTAGAGAATGGGGCGCCCCCGCTGGGTTGATGCCACTTACATGCTTAGCTCTTCGTGGTGACCAATCAGGCTTCCCTTCGGCGTGCGACGACGAACATGATGTCGAATAGATTCATTGTCAGTGAAAGGTTGAAGATGCGCCACTTGGCGAGTCGACGATAGAGACCACTCCAGCCGAGGCGGAGGTCGAGGACAAAGTGCAGAATCGACCGAAGATCACGCGCGTTGCCCGGATGACTGACATGGATGACATCGAAGCCATGCCTATCAAGCAGCTTGCTCAACGTCTTGACTGAGAAATAATGCATATGCGTCGGGGGATGGATCATTCGCCAGCGTCTGCCCCGAAACCGGGCGTTCAAACTTGCTATATCTCCTGTTGTTATGGCGATATAGCCTCCCGGATCGATATCTCTGCTGGCCTTTTCAATAAACAGGTCAGGTCGAGGCAGGTGCTCGATGGTATCCCACATGGTAATCACGCCGATGCCTGTAGGCGGCGTGTACTCACTATAGCTGCCAGTAACCGCATCTACCTGCTTTTCATTCCGCGCATGCTGTGTCGCTTCGACCGAAATGTCGATGCCACTGGCTGCCGCGACTTCACCTTTGACCTCGTCGAGGAAGAAACCGTATGCGCAGCCGATTTCGAAGATCCTGCGCTGACGCAGGCCGGGGATCAGTGTCTTCAGCGTTTCAATGCGACGGCGAAAATTGAACTTGAGACTGCCTTCCTCAGACACGTAGTTGCGGTACTCGTTCCCGTGGAAGTAGTCCTCCCCGTATAGGGCATTCAACTCTGCTTCGGAAATAGTCAGGTCCGCCGTGATGAAGCCACAAGCTGTGCACCGCTTGAGGCCGGGTAGGCGACTTGGGCCATACCCCGACGAACACACGAGGCAAGTACCAGCAATTGGAGCTGACAGGATGGTATCCGGCGACTCTTGGCTCGCAGGCGTATCTAATGCGGACATCGGAATCAATACCTTGCACGGTGGAATAAGCCACGCGGAAGGATCTACAGATATTGCGGCCACCATGACCCGCCATGGTGCGAGTTGACATCTTCATGACAACTCTGTGCCTGGCGGATCGCACGCAAGCCGACATGCGGCGCCGCAACGACCCCCTCCTCCTGCCCCCATCATACCTTACGACATCGTAATTTCCAGCGGAGGCCATTAAGGCCTCAAGCAGTTCAACCTCGCAATTGGGATAACTTGCGAACCGGTCAGCCCCCGACAGCGGACCTCGCCAGGACCGCGACCCCCGAAAAAATCAGCAAGACACCAATCAGGCTTGCCACGGTAAGTGTCTCACCAAGAAAGGCAATGGCGCAGATCGTGGAAAACGCCATGGTCAGCCCCACGGCTGTCGGGTAGGCGATCATCAACGGTGAACGCGACAAGATAACCATCCATGTAAGGAAACTGCACACGTACATGCCCCCACCCAGCGCGACCATCGCTGCGGGGCTCAACCAGTCGTGCCCCTGAGAAATGGCAACCTTGAGTGCCGGAAGCGCGCGTTTTGCCACCACCATGCCACCTACGCTGAGAAGCGTATAGGCAGCAAACAGGATCCACGTCGCGATGAAAGGCATCAGCCACTTACTCCCGGATCTATACGTTTCTCAAAGGCGATCATCGAGAGTCTTTCCGGTTTCACGGTGGGCGAAGTTAGGTATCACCGACTGGATCGCTTCGACAATCTTCGATTTCTCAATGGGACGATCGGTACGACTCACAGCATCCTCGAACATGTCGAGCAAGCCGGCGGAGAGCGACGCGCTTGGGACATGTCGAACCGCTCCAAGCGTGTCCAAACCGGAAGCTATGGCCGATTCACCGTGGCCAACGAACTCCTCGTAAGGCTTCTCGCCGCTGGTATCCAAGGGCGTGAGTAGGAGCGGCCAACGCTTCTCGGCTGCAAGTGCTTCGACGGCACCGCGCGCGAGGACCTCGTCATCGAAGATTTCCGCACGATACCCCATCGCCTCAAGCACACGCTCAGCCACACCCTGCAGCGGCTGCAGTTGGCTAACCGGATCCAACCGGGGGAAAAGCACGTTCTGATCATTACCCAACAACGAAGAGAGTAGGCAAATTTGGCCGGATTCCACTTGCGACACGAAGTAACGGCGAGTGTCGCGCGGGGCAGCGAACGGCTGGCGCTTTGCTAATCTGGTGAGAAAAGATTGCAACAGACTGCCATTCGAGAACGCCACGTTGGCGAAACGGGCCGACGTCGCGACGGCTCCGCGGCAGAGCGAAGAATCGAAAACCACATCCTCCATCAACCGTTTACTTGCGCCCATCAGACTGGTTGGATTAGCGGCCTTATCGGTAGAGACCGAGAAGTACCGCTTACCGTGACCAAACTGAAGCAACCAGCGACGAAACCGGACGTGACGAACGACATTCGTGTCCAACATCTGAAGGAGGGAATAAATGTCTTTCTCAGAGCGAACGTGCTTGAGCGCGGCAAAATTGAGTACGAAATCGTAGGGTGTGGTCTCCGCCAGGAAGCGCCCCATGATGGGCGAGCCGTAGTCTATTGGCAGCGCCCTGAAATCATCGACGTGGAGGCCTTTCGGCTGACTACGCAGATCGCGCACCAGTTCAGCAAGATAGTTCTCGCTTTGGTCGACCACGTGCAACGACTTGGGGCGTAACGTGGCCAGGAGCATCGTGGTTGCCGAACCGATCGTCCCACCACCTCCGACGACCAATATCCGCGCACCATGCGCCATCTCTCGTAGATCGTCTTCGCGCGCTATCAGGTCGGCCTCGAACTGCGAACGATCGCGCTGCAGAACCACTGCGTCGAGCGCATCGACCCGTGTGGAAAGAAGATCAGACATGCCGATTGTCTCCGTTGTTCGAATCATCCCCGGGCAAGCTGCGTCGGGCGATGAGGTATCGAGGACGCTGCTTCACCTCGTCAAAAATCTGGCCCAGGTACTCACCAAAAATGCCCATGAAAAAGAGTTGCACACCACCCAGAAAAGTGATGAAGGTGACGAGTGTGGCCCAGCCGGGCACACGCGAGGGGCCCAGGATGTAGTCGATAACCGCAACAATGCCGAAAAGCATACTCAAAGACGCGATTGCCAGACCGGTTATCGTGCAGATCCGCAAAGGCATCTTCGAGAAAGAGCTAATGCCCTGCAATGCGAAGTTGAACAGGATCGACGTCCGATAGTTGGAAACCCCGAACTGCCGCTTCTCCGGTTGAAATTCGACATAAGCGATGTTGTAGCCGATCCATGTCACCAAGCCACGCAGGAAGACATTCCGTTCCTTCAGCTGGTCGCGGAGTACCGATACGACGCGCCGCGAGATCAGCCGGTAATCGGCAGCGCCCGCCTTCAAGTCGATCGACCCAATACCGGAGATGACCTTGTAGAAAAAAGCCGACGTGGTGCGCTTCAGGAAACGGGTTTCTTTTCCATCCTGGCGCAGCGTCTGGACGATATCGGCACCAGACTCCCAACGTTCGACCAACGTGGGGATAAGTTCTGGAGGATGCTGTCCGTCACTGTCGAGCATGATTAATGCGTCGGCCACACACGCGTCGATACCGGCTATCAACGCCGCCTGGTGTCCGAATCGACGTGACATGACAAGAACCTCAACGTCATGGCTGCGTGCGGCAAGCTCGAGAAGGATATCCTCAGTGAGATCACCCGCGGGATCGACTGCGTAGATAAACCCGAATCGATAGCGCTCGCGAAGGGGTTCGAGCGCCCTGGTCAGACGGTCGTGGAAGATCAGAATGCCTTCTTCTTCGCGGAAGACGGGACAAAGAATCTGGATGGTCTTCATTCCAAAGGATCCTTGAACCAAGCGCGGATGCCAGAGCGCAAATCGTGCTTCGGTTGCCACCCGCAGTAATCACGAATCGCTGTGGTGTCGGCGACGACGTTGGGAATTTCGTTAGGACGAACCATCCCACGATCCACGATCGGCTTGACCACGCCAAGAACCGACATGGCGGCTTCCACCACTTCGAAAACCGACCATGAAGTTCCATGGCCGACGTTGAATACATGGAACCCATCGCCTGGAACCGAGGCTATGAATGCCTCGACGGCATCGTCCACAAACAGGTAATCGCGGCGCGGCGTGAGATCCATCAGTTCGATACTTTCGACGGACGGATCGAGTAGTTGGTCGACTATACGAGTCACTAGAAATCGATCCGATTGCCCTGGCCCATAGACGTTGAACAGACGGATGGCGGTCACCGCCATGTCATAGGACGAGGCATACCAGCGGCAGGCCTCTTCAGCCATCCATTTTGAGAACGCATACGGATTGTTCGGTCGCATGGGGTGCGACTCATTGATCGGCAGCCGCTCCGGAATACCGTAGGTGTACGCGCCCACGTAGGTAAGCGACACGCGAGATTCGCGGCATTGTTCCAGGACGCGCACCGTTCCATGCGCATTGACCAAATGGAAGCGCGACGGATCATTCCATGCATCGAGCACACCGGTCTCGCCTGCCAGATGAAATACATGGCGAACGCCATCGATCGGAATCCGGTCGGAGAGCAAATCAAAGCCCTGAGAGCGCCCCAGTGGCACGACGTCATAGCCGCCTACGCGCAGGCGTTCGACCAAGTTTCGGCCGAGGAAGCCGGACGCGCCCGTGACGACGACACGATCGCCTGCCTTGAGCTGTTCGGTCATGTAAGGTCCATGCCCTTGCTGAGTTCCGGCCAATCATCGATCGCTTTCTGGTAGTCGTCAGGTCGACCGATATCGAGCCAGTAACCCGTGTGTTCGACGATGTCGACGGGCTGACCGCGGTCAAGATACCCGAGAACGAGATGATCGAATCCAAAAGGAACGTTTTGCGGGATCACATCGAGCACCTCGCGCGAGACCGCATAGACGCCCATGCTGACGAGGTAATCGATCTTCGGCTTCTCTTCGAAGCCGTTCAGCCTTGCTTCGCCATCGACGTGCAGAACGCCGTAATCAATATGCTGTGTGCGACGTGCGGCTGAGATCGTGAAGAGGCTCTTCTTCCTGGCGTGAGAGGCTAGAAATTCACCATAGTTCACGTCACTCAGGATGTCGCCATTCATCACGAGGAACTCCGAAGGGAGGTCGTCGATCAGCTTGAGCGGGCCCATCGTGCTGAGAGGCATGTTTTCGAGCGAATAGTCGATCTTCAGGTCCCACTTTGACCCGTCGCCAAAGAAAGCTTTGAACAACTCGGACTGGTGGTTGACTGCGAGCGTGATGTGCTCGAAGCCAAAGGACCTGAGTTGGCGAATGATGACTTCGAGAATCGGGAATTCACCGATCGGCATCAGGGGCTTCGGAAGCACCACGGTGTAGGGGCGCAGGCGGGTACCTTTTCCACCGGCAAGAATGACTGCTCTCTTCATGACGAGACTCGCTGCTGTGTGTTTGCTCTTCGGCGCCGCCAAATCCACGGTGCTAGAAGCAGGACGACGGCAAGGCCTGTTAGGGCCGCACCGACATAGAAACTCTTTGGCCTAAAGCTTAGCTCAACCTCATGACGACCGGCTGGTATGAGCACACCCTGGATCACCCCATCCACCGGAAATATCCGCGCCTTGACGCCGTCTATGCGAGCTACCCATCCTGGATAGAAAAGTTGGCTGATTACCAGCACTTGGCTACCGCTACCTTCGACGATGGCGCGGAAGGTCGACGGCGAACGAGCGACCGAGCCAATACTGCCCGGATCCCGACACGTCGGGACCGGTGTGGCATGCCCCCGCTCAAGAAGAGCTGTCCGGTGTACTTCGAAACGCGTCTCATCGGGAAGACTCCCGCCGGCGAGTACGGCCTTCAGTGCCACGTCGTCAAGGACCCGAACCGAACAGGCAAGCCATTGCAGCGGGGGCTGTGCGTCGCGTCTGGCCAGTGCCACGGCAGGATTGGAGTAATCCATGGTGAGTCCGGGAAGAATTGGCGCGACCGGCGTGATACGACCTGTGGAATCGACAAGTTCGATGCGCCGAATACGCAGCGCGATGTGACGCTGACCCACGAGTTGGATCTTCAATGCATCGATGTCGACGTCCTGCCCCCCGCCGAGGTCCACCTCCGTTACGTAGTCATGTCCCGGAGCTTCAGGCGCGTCGAAGGAGGACGCTACGGTAGCTCTCTGGTGCTTCGCCGCCAACCCGGGGCGGTCGATCGCCCACTCGGAGGTATCGATGCCAGCGCGAATTGGCACGGAGCCTGTGCGTCCGGATCTGGAGGACCAGGAAGCACTGGCTACGGACTCGCCTTGATCGACGTCGGTCGAACACGCCATATGGGACACGACGCGAATGCGAGCACCACGTGCGCCTGGGGGAAACGCGAAACCCGCTTCGTATGGCGGGGAGGACTCCCCCCCACAGCCCCGGTTGATCAGCGCTTCGTCGAAAAGCGGGCCGCGCGGCGAACGCGCAAGCCACCCCACCCCTAAGATGTCCGGTAGTGGAGAGGCGCCAAGATCGAACCGAGGATGACCTGTCGTATCCAACTGGGCGTAGTAGTCTGCGCGCCGCGGCAGCAACGGCCCGTAGTTACTCGCCAACGGAATACCGAAGGCCACGTTCACCTGTGGCGAAAATGGACTGTACGTTACCAGGCTGGATGGCACGGGCATGACCCGCGTACCACTTGCCCGCACCGCTGCAACCTGGGCTTGGGTCGCAGGTGAAACGGCAATCGCATCCGTGGAAAGCGTCGCGAATCGCCATTCGTAGAAAAAGCCAAATGTTGCCAGGTCGGCGGTCACCAGCACGAAGGCGGCTAACGCGAAACCGCGGCGGCCGACTCGTACCCATGCAAGCAACAGCACCATTGCAAGTATGGCCAAGATGCAGGGTACGTAGACGGACGGATTGTGCAGAATTGACACGAATGGGTGCCCCGATGCATCGCCCGCGTGTTGGCCCGACACAGGGCGCATTCGCGCCACGCAGACCACACCGCCGGCCATAACCAAGGCCATCCCGATTACCGCGGCAATGGCATCTCGCAGAAGCACCCGCCGGTTGCGGATTTCTGCGACCGCCCACGACGCCATTACGGCGACGGCCAGGATGAACACCAGCCCATAGCGGCCCTGCGCACGGAATGAACCCAGGACAGGCAGGTGGTAAACCAGGCGCCCGACGGGTGTATAGGCACCCATACTGACGAGCAATGCCATAACGGCGGTTCCACCCCAGAACACCACGGCAGGGCGGCGCCATCCTGTGATCACGGCAAGAAGGGAGAACAGTACCGGTCCCACACCCGCGTAGAAGGCGAGCTCAGTCAGGTTCCATGGCCCGGTATAGGGCCCATAAAACGTTGCCGGATGCGTACCGAACAAGCCTGGAAACAGGCCGAGTAACAAGGTTCGCGGCAATTCGGAGAACGTGTCGAAATCTCCCAGCGACCACCCCGCGCGAATCCCCTGGCCCGCCAATTCCGCGAATGGAATCACCGAGATCGCTGACAGCATCAAGCCGAAGCCGAATATGGCCGGAGCAGAGGCCGCAACACCCAAGAACGCGCGGCGTTGGAAGATAGCCGTTGCCGTGAGGAACGCCCAGAAGGCCCCGGCGAGCGCGAAGCCGATGACGGATATTTGAGGATGGCCGCCGAGCAGACTGAGGCTAACAGCCACCGCGCCGACGCAGACCGATGGCCAACGCAATCGATCGCTGCAGCCCTGAAACGCCCAAAGAACCCACGGGATCCAGCACGCGGAATGAATAATTGTCGCGTGGCCAAGGTGAGCCATCATGAATCCGCTTCCGCTCGCGATCATCGCGCCGATGATCGCCCCTGAGCGCGACGACGTGAGGCTGGAGAGGAAGGCGTAGCACCCTACTGCCATGATCACGTAAGCGCTGATGACGAACGAGTTGTATGTCGGCAGGAGCAGCTTGGGGAGATAATTCGCCTGTACTTGTAAATCCGCTTCGACGGGATAGCCCAGCAGAAGCTGATCGGATATCAGCGCCCAGGGCTTGTGAAAAAAGGGAAAATAGGAAATCGAGGCGTCGCCGGGCGCGAGGACGGCACCGTCAAGCCAAACCGGGGAAAAGTACAGGGCATAGAAAATGCAGAAAAAAACCGTCGCGAGAAATAGCTCGCCAGCGAAACCGCTACCGGCAACGACGAGGCGACGATATTGGATGTGCTGCTGCATGAGCGTCCTGCATGGATACGATCAGGGTGGCGATCGGCATAATGATAAAAACTTGGCGTAATGCTCTTGTACCGGATAACGAAGCACGCGGTCGTCAACGCCCCGCTTCGTACATCCAACGTAAGGTCTCCCTCAATGGGATGACCTCGAGCGGACCAACCAGCGAGAGAAGCTTCGAGTTGTCGCCGGTCAAGCGAGGCACTTCATTGCGTCGCACGAACGCTGGATTTACTGAGACTTCGATATCGTAGCCGGCGATATCCTGCATCATCGCGACGACCTCACTGAGAGACACCGAGACGCCGGAACACAGGTTGACGACCTCTCCCGGCACTTCGGCGTCAAGCAGTCTCGTGTACGCCTCGGCGACGAATCGGACGTCCTGGAAATCGCGCGCGACATCGATGTTGCCCAGTTCGATGCGGCGTTCGCCGCGAACGAAATGTTGGACGATCTTGGGCAAAAGAAAATTCTCCGTCTGCCCCACCCCGGTGTAATTGAAGGGTCGGGCCAGGGTGATCGGCAGGCGATCCATCCAGAGCCTCGCCATGTACTCCATCGCCAGCTTGCTCACCGCATAGTCGTTGGCGGGCATAGGCGGTACGCTTTCGTCGATCATTCCGCGGCTGCTGTTGCCATAGACATTGGCGCTGCTAGCCAAAAGCACGGCACGCGGCACCTCATCAAGCGCCGCCAGTGCTTCGAGCAAATGCTGTGTACCGACGATATTCGTACGATAGAAAGCATCGGCATCACCGTGGGCGACAAATGCGATCGCCGCCAGATGCACAACGACCTGCGGCCGGATTCGAGCCACCGACGCACGAACCGCGTCCCGGTCGAGCAGATCGATCGTCGAGCCATCCTCCGCCAACAACCCGTGCACTTCATAACCTGCCGTTTCCAGCGAGGAAACGACATAATTACCGGTGAAGCCGCGATGGCCCGTGACGAGCGCGCGCTGTTCCAATCCGTCAGAACGACGCATTGCGCTCGTTCCGTCGAAGATCTGCCTCGACCATCATCCGGCACAGTTGTTCCAAGGTGGTCTTCGGCTTCCAACCCAGCTTCGCCTCGGCCTTCGAGGGATCGCCGATGAGCAGCTCCACTTCGGCGGGCCGATAGAATTTTGGATTGATCGACACGACAACCTTACCGGTCTCGACGCAGGTACCGGTTTCGTTCTCTTCCTTACCCTTCCATTCGATCGTCATGCCGACCGCAGCAAACGCCAGCGTGACGAAATCACGGACCGTTTCCGTTCGGTTGGTTGCCAGCACGAACGTGTCCGGTTCGTCTGCCTGCAGCATGCGCCACATGCCCTCGACGTATTCTTTCGCATAGCCCCAATCGCGCTTGGCATCAAGATTGCCGAGTTCCAGCTTGTCCAGTTTGCCAAGCTTTATCTTTGCCACGGCATCAGTGATCTTCCGCGTCACGAACTCCCGCCCGCGCAGCGGCGATTCATGGTTGAACAAAATACCGCTCGAACCGAAGATTCCGTACGACTCGCGGTAATTCACTGTGATCCAGTGTGCGTAGAGCTTGGCAACGCCATACGGGCTGCGCGGATAGAAGGGTGTATCTTCCTTCTGCGGTACAGCCTGGACCTTGCCGAACATCTCGGAGGTCGACGCCTGGTAGAAGCGGCTCTTTGGGTTGATGGCCCGAATTGCCTCAAGCAGATGCAATGCACCGACCCCCGTGATCTGTGCCGTCGTCGTCGGCTGATCGAACGACACCCCGACAAAGCTCTGGGCGGCCAGGTTGTAGACTTCGTCGGGGCGGGCCTGCTCCATGAGGCGAAGGCTCGAGCCGAGATCGGTCAGGTCATACTCGACCAATTCCAGGTTCGGATGGTTCTGGATACCGAGCTCCTCGATACGCCAGAAGTTCGTCGAACTCGTGCGGCGATACGTGCCGTGCACCTTGTAGCCCTTCGCAAGCAGCAAGTCGGCAAGATACGCACCGTCCTGTCCAGAAATCCCCGTCACCAGAGCAGTCTTCATAGCAAATTCTCTATTATTGGATCGATGTGTTTTTGACGAGGCAACCGCACGCAGCGCCCCACAAGAGCTAACAAGGATGGTGCCACGTCCTACCGGCGCTACCCGTAAGGATACTTCGCGTGAGGGCCTCCGCGCTTTCCCGCCAGCTGCGACTCCCAATGCCCTGGCTGCCTGGCACACCGCTTTCTCCACGGAGCTGCAGCCATTTGTCCAGCGCCTCAGCGAGTTCCTCACCGTCATCCGCCTTGAAGTAGAAGGCGTGGTCACCACCTACTTCGCGAAAAACTGGAATGTCGCGAGCGATTATCGGGACGCCATGAACCGCAGCCTCGATCAGGGGCAGCCCATACCCCTCTCCGTAAGAGGCCGCGACAAGAGCATCCGCCCGGCCATATAGGGCGGCCAGTAATTCGTCGGAAGCCCTTTCGAACCAGTGCACGCGTGCTCCTTCCTGTGCGTTCAGGCGGGCTATCCGGGCGGCGAACGCCTCAACCATCCATCCATGCTTACCAACGATGACCAATCGCGCATCGCTGCCCTTCCGCCACATGATTTCGAACGCGTCCACTACCTGCGCATGCCCCTTGCGGGGCTCGACGGTGCCCACCATGAGGAAAATAGGTACTGACCCAAATGCCGCCAGGCGCTCCGCGTCCTCGGACGAAATACCGGCGGAAGGAGCGCTGGCGCCAATGTCCGATCCCAGCGGAAACGAACCGATCGGCAGCGGCTTGAGCCTGGCGGGACGCAAGCGGTCGAGCACCCCAACCACATCTTCGCATACGGCGTCCGAAATGCACCACAACGAATCGGCTACGCGACAGGCCGTCGTGAACCATCGGGTAAATACATCCTCCAGCCAATCCGGGAAAAAACGGGGATACAGGATAGGGAGCATGTCATACACGACGAAATGACACGTGACGCCAGCGAGCCTGAAGCGCTCAAGCTCCGCGACACACGACGGAAGATCCATCTGCGCCAGATCCAGACCGAGGAATATGTCGCCCCTGGCTACGTCCACGGCCCGATCCGGGATACCCGTGGCCGGAAGTCCCAACAGCTCACACGTATAAGCGTGTGCATAGACATAGCCACCCTTGCCGTCTGCACGCACGGGCTCGATCCGCCAGTCGCCGGCCGCCCCACGCAGCAGTTCCAAGGTAACGCCGCGAACCACGCGTTCGATCCCCGTTTTGAGGTCATCGTTCGCCGTGACGGAAACGTCGACGAGAATTGTGCGCTGACGGATGACGGGAGGATGATTGCGCGACAAGGCGTGTGCGATCGCTCTCAGATCCTGTGCACGAGTTGTACCCGTATAGTCGATCCCGACGATGCCGTCGATCAGGGAGCGCATGGCTCCCGTGCGGCCCTCATGATGAAAACCTTCAATCGCTTCGTGGTAAAGGCTGGCAACAACCTTCGGTGCATGCCCGTTTACCAGAGCCACACGTGCCCGATTGCCGATACGCGCACGAACATCGCGATCTTCGAGCAGCAGTTCCAGGGCACTCGAGAGTTCTGCATTGCTGAATTCGTCCGGAAGGACCAAGGCCTCGTCCGAGGAAAACTCCGCCATGCTGCCGTGAGCGTTAACTATAGTTGCGATGCCATTGACCATGCAGTCCAGGACCGCTGCGGAAGTTTCGCCACGTGATTGCGTGCGCAGCTGGACGGCGATGTCGGCGGCCGCGAGATAGGTCTCGTACTCAGCGGTGGAGACGTGTCCGGTAATGACTATGCCGGATCCTTCGCGCTCCATTAGCCGATGCAGCAGTTCCGTATAAGCAACATTGGGAGAGTCGCCGACAAAAACGAGCTTGCAGCGCGGATTCCGCGCGAGACTCGAATCCAGCCAGGCTTCGATCAACCTGTCGTTGAGCTTGGTATAGGCAAGGATGCCGAATGAACAGACCAATACGTCACCGTCGAGCAGACCCAGCGCTTCTCGCGCTACTTGACGGGCGTCGTCGCGAGGAGCCTTGCGCAGCAGGGGAATGTTTTTCCACATGTCGGCCGGGCTTGGTCCATACCAGCGCGAAGCAAGTTCCATAGCCGTGCGGGAGTGCACGATCAAACCCCGAGCTTCCTGCAGAACTCTGAGGTTGCACGGGAAAGCGTCCGTGGCGGTCTGCGGGTCCTCGATGGCCGCACGGCCTAAAAGACCCGCGTATCCATGCGAGGCATACAAGGCCTGCGTCCACCAACCCGGCCTTTCCCCGGAGAACTCGAGGTATGCCGCGATACTACTGAGGAAGAAATCGTGCAGAACGACCACGCCGGGATAACGCGCAAGCAGGTCGAACATATACGTATGGAACGTAGAATTGCCTATCTGATAAACGATGCGATCGTAGCGGTCCGCATGCCGCTCGAACCACTCGAGGTCACGAACGCCGCAGTTTGCCGAAATCCAGGCACTATTCAGTTCGGGTTGTTGGATGACAACATCGATTTCATAGTACTTGCTGAGCGCCGGAATCAACTGCGCCGCATAGTCGGCAATACCGCTCCGCGCCGGGGGCAGCGGAGTCAACATCGCCAACTTCGGCTTGGTTACACGTACCGACGCCCCGGCCGCTGGCGATACAGGCTTCTTGTCGACGGCCACGAAGATGCTCTCCATCGCCTCAACCGCGCGACGAGCCGAATCTTCCCAGGTAAATTTCCCTGCGTGCGACAGGCCCGAGCGCTCCAGGTCCTCGCGGAACGCCGTGTCGGTCAAGACGCGATGCAGGAGTGCGGAGCATTCATCCGGCGAACGCGGATCGAACAGGGCATCCGCCCTGCCAATGACCTCGGGCACGCTCGTGGCCGAGCTTCCGATTACGGCGCGGCCGCAGGACATGGCCTCCAGTGGCGGCAGGCCAAAGCCCTCGTGCCACGATGGAAAGACAAATACTCGGCACAAGTTATAGAGCGCAACCAGGTCGTCGTCACTTACGAACCCGGTCAGAATCATTTCCCCTGCACGCAGGCCCAGATGGGTCGCCATGGCCCACAGGGACTTACACTCTGCGGGGCTGGCTTTCCCCGCCAACACCAATTGATGCTCGGCCCTAACAGCCGAGGGCAACCGCGCGAATGCGGCCATCAGTGTGTGGAGATTCTTCCGCTGATCGATGCCCCCGGTGTACATCACGTACTTGCGGTCGATACCGAATCGGGTAAATAACTCCGACACCTGCGCTGGCGAATAGGTGCGCGGCCGGAACACAGCGTCGGCAGCACCGGAAATATTGAACGACCTCAGCGGATCGATTCCTGCGATATCGATACCTTCCTGCCTCGCATGCTGGGAAATGCCGAGCCACCCGTCTGCGGCCGTCAGCGCGGCAAGCTTGCGGTAATACCAATGCCGCGACGGCTCGTCGACCAGGTATTTTTCCTGGTAGATCAACGGAATGAGGTCGTATACGATCGCCACCGTACGCGTGATGCCATTATCGATCAATCCGATCGATGTAACGCTATCGTCGTGGTATCCATCGAAAATACTGCTGACCAAGAGAATGTCGGCACCGACACCGGCTAGCACCGCCTCACGAAGCAAGGCTCCTGATCGCTCGCGCCAGGCGTTCGCCGTATCACTGGATGCCACAGGAGTAGGCATGTCCCAGGATACGATGCGTTCAGGAGGAACTAATCCGATGAATTCATCGCGAACATTCACTCCGGTACCGGGCATTGCCGCATTCAGGGCGATCCAGTATTCGTGTCCGTCATTCCGCGAACACAAAGCTTTCGCCAGCGCAAGGCTATACCGGCCAATGCCGCGGAAACGGTTTTCGTTCTGGCAAGCCTGAAGGTCGAGAAGAATCCTCATTCACCATGCCCCTTCGACGAGCGCACACGAGCGTCCGCACTACGCAGCACCTCGGCATATATCGCGGCGCTGGAAGAAAGGACTTCAGGAACAGCGGACGTCGACGTCCCCGGCGAGCCGTCATCCACCGGTAACCCATGGAAGCGAAGTATTCGGCCACGAAGCCGTGGCATGCGGTGCAACGCCGCTCGTCCCAGTCGTCTTACGATAGGCACCCGAGCAGCCAGGTGCAATGCGGATCCCGACACCTTGCGCACGAGCTCCCGACGACCGCCGTGGACCAAGGGATGCGACACGAGACGCCTCAGAACGCGGAACGGCCGCGTCAGGCGCCAGGACGAGCTGCGAAGAATCTTTTCGTACAGATCCCGCCAATACGACACCTGCAGTTCAAGCTCGGCACGCACACCTTCAAGATCACGCGCATGCGCTTCGAGAACACGGACGTATTCGCGAAGATTGACGATTTCTCCCTGTTGCAGATCGATGCGGGCGGCGTGTTCGGCCAATGCCTCCTCGGCGACGAACAACTGGCTGCGATAAGTCCTCGCCGAGCGTGCATCCCCGAGGAGCTCGTCGAACTCCTTTCGCATCCGTTCACCTTCATCGCGGGCAGCCTGGAGCTGTTTGCTCAACAGCGCCCGCTCGGCGCGAAGGCGACGGAAACGTTCCCGCAGCGCAATCACCTGATCGCGGTCGGAGCCCTCGCCTGACGTGACATGGTCGCGTTTCGCCAAAAACCGGTCACGAGCCAACTCGGACTCCTTCAGGTCGCGTTCGAGGCGCTCGGCGTGATGACGCAACCAGTGCACGGACATGCGCTCGTAGTCGTCGAAGAAGTTGGGCGGATAGCGAAACGCCCCCTTCAGTTCGTCGTACTTTTCGCGAGCGAGATAAAAGCGATTCAATCCGTCGGCGTAGACAAACACGTAGCCATGCGAGAGCAAGCCAGGTTCCCATTCAGCGTGTGTCTCGACCTGCGAATTGGGAGCCGTCGCCTCGACGAGCACTACCCAGGGCCGGAACTCGACCAGGCCCATCCCCGCCAGAACCTTCGCCTCGTGTCCCTCGACATCAACCTTCAGGAAATGAATGACCCCCACACCATTTTCACGGCAAAGATCGTCTAGCGTCGTGGCTGGAACCTCGAACTCGCGAACCAGATGACCGCTCAGCGAGTGCCGTCGCGCGAGAGCCTCGTCCACCGTCGAAAGCCCGGTGCTGCCCACCTCGCGGATTGTCGCCACGCCCCGACTGTCGCCGACAATCGCTTGCACGTTAATGTCGCGCGGACGATCCTCCTTGAGTCGCTCGAACCAGCGAGGGACGGGCTCGACGTTAATGCCGCGCCAGCCTCGATCGTAGAATGCGCGCGTAACCGAATCATTAACGGGATCCTGCGCACCGACATCGACATAGAATCCCTCAGCCACATGACCAAGGGCGCGATAAAGGATTACATCCTCGGCGTTTTGCGCATAGGAAATGAAGGTCACATCGTCACCTTGAAGACAGGCGGCATCCATGTGCTGCCGACAAAATAGGGCTTGTCGAAGTTGCTGACTGTAAATACCAGCGCGAGGTCACGCCATTCAAAATTGTCCACCAGGTGCGTATCCGAACTGACCAACGCTGTGGACACTGAATAACTTCCGGAGCCCAGGTTCGCGGTAAATGCGGCGGTAAAAGTCACCTCCGTCCCTGCCCGCACGTCGTTGACAACCTGGCTCGTATGATAAGTATTGGTCCCGAACAGCTGCTGCCCGAAACGATCCTTGATCATGTAGCCGAACACGAGGCGGGGAATGTCCGCCACGACGCGAACCTTGACGCGAAGCTCGACGGCCGATCCAACGTTGATGAATTCGACGACCGCTCCATTCTCGTCATGTAGGGAAATCTCGCTCACGATGGCTTCGCCCGTTCCCGAGACGGTCTGCACCGCGCCGCCGTCCTCGAGCTGCGTGACGGCGACGGTCGCATTTTCCTTCTCGGCGATTAAGGCGTTGTACAGGTCGATGACCTCAGAGGGCGAGCCATCCTTGATCAGTCTTCCTCGGTCGAGCAATACAGCGCGGTCACAAAGTGCCTGGACAGCCGAATTGTCGTGCGAAACGATCAGCAAGGTGGTGCCTTGCTCCTGGAATAACCGAATTCGTTCGAAGCATTTGTGTTGAAAATACGCATCACCGACCGACAAGGCCTCATCGACAATAAGAATCGCTGGACGGAAGGCGGTGGCCACACTGAATGCCACGCGCATCTGCATGCCACTGGAATATGTCCGGACAGCCTGGTCGAAATAGTCGCCGACCTCGGCGAAGGCTTCTATATCAGGCATCGCGGCGGCAATCTGCTGACGGTCGAATCCCATGAGGCCGGCGGAATGGAAAACGTTTTCCCTGCCCGTCAGTTCAGGATTGAAACCCATGCCCAATTCAAGAATCGCGGCGATGCGACCGACCACCTCGACGCTCCCTTCCGTGGGCGGCAGTGTTCCGGTGATCATCTTCAGCAGCGTGCTCTTACCAGCACCGTTCTGGCCGATAATGCCGACCGCTTCGCCAGGCGAGACTGAAAACGAGACTTCGCGTACCACCCAATGCTGAGACGCGGGACGGGACACCAGGCCGAACCACCGGGCGAACCGCTGGAACTCGCTGGTGTACTCATGGAACGCCTTACCGACGCGATTAACCTTCAGTACCGCGCTCATAGGACGTCCACCATTTCGGCATTGGCACGACGAAACAGGAACAGCGAAAGCGCCAGCAACAACAAGGATCCCACCGCAATATACGCCAGGTGCTCAAGATGGGGCGATGTTCCGTAGAGCAACACGTCCTGGAATCCAGAAGCGATGAAATACATTGGGTTCAGGTGGATGATGTGTTGGAACTGCTCCGGCAGGATCGCGGGCATGTAGACGATCGGCGTCATCCAGAACCAGAGTTGCAGGACGACGACCATGACCTGTCCGATATCGCGGACAAAGACGTTCAAGATGCCCAGGATCAGACCGAGGCCCACTGAAAACGCGAGGTTAATGGGGATCAGCACAAGCAGCCACAGCATATTGGCGCTCGGCATGTGGCCGACAAGCAGGAATACGCCAACAGCGGCAAGCAGCAAGAGGAGGTTGTTCACGAGCGCTGAGCCAGCGACTATGAGAGGCAAGCTGATGCGCGGGAAGACTATTTTTTTGAGCAAGTTGCCGTTGTCGACAAAGATCGTGAGGCAGCGGCTCACTGTCTCCGCGAAAAGCGACCATGCCACCATCCCAGAGATCAGGTAGATAACGTATGCGTATTTGTTGTCGGTGCCCGGAAGACGGCTGCCCATGATTCGCGAAAGTACGACGGCATAGATCGCAACCTGTGCAAGTGGCTGCAGGATCATCCACAGCCCTCCCAGCTTGCTGCGCGCGAAGCGCATCTTGAGGTCGTTGCGGATGGACGAAAAGATGAAATGGCGGTAAAGCCATACCGCGCGAAGAAGATTTTGCATGGGCTAGACCCCCGGCCAATCAAGGGACGCTTCGTTGACACCCGCACCGGATGTGAAATACACATTCTCACTTGGCACGGATTTGCAAGTGCGCGCCCCTGGGCTGCCTGGATTTTCCGCGAAAAGACGTGATGTCAGCGTGGGGCCCCATGCTCCACGCCTGTCAACGGCACGCAAATCAGTGTTCCAACGCATGCGCGAGTTCCGCCCGCAGGTCATTGACATCCTCCACGCCAACCGAAAGACGGATCAGGCCGTCACTGATGCCAAGGCGCTTGCGGTTAGCGACCGGCACCGATGCGTGGGTCATCAGCGCGGGATGCTCGATCAGGCTCTCCACACCACCGAGCGACTCGGCCAGCGCGAACAGTTCGCAGCGTTCGAGCATGCGGCGTGCCTTGCGCAGCCCTCCCTTTAACTGGACCGAAACGATGCCGCCGAAGCCTTCCATCTGACGACGCGCGAGGACATGCTGCGGGTGCGACTTCAGCCCTGGGTATATCACGCGCTCGACGGCCGAGTGCTTCTCGAGCCAGCGAGCCAGTTCCAGTGCGGAGGCGCAATGCGCCTGCATTCGTAGTGAAAGCGTTTTCAGGCCGCGCAGAGCAAGGAACGAGTCGAACGGACCGGAGACCGCGCCGACGGAGTTCTGCAGGAAAGCCATCTGCTCGGCGAGTTCCTGAGTCGCCGCTACCACTATCCCGCCGACCATATCGGAATGACCATTGAGGTATTTGGTCGCCGAATGCAGTACCAAGTCTGCGCCTAATTCGATCGGCCGCTGGACGATCGGTGAGCAAAAAGTGTTGTCGACCACCAGGAGCAGGCCATGCTTCCTGGCGAACGCCGCCACTTTCGCGAGGTCCACCAACTTCAACATCGGGTTGGTTGGCGTTTCCGCCCAGATCATTCGCGTATTCGGCTTCAGGGCAGCCCGCAGGGCCGCGCCATCGTTCAGGTCAATGAAGTCGAAATCCAGCCCCGCCGTGCGGCGGCGAACCCTTTCAAAAAGACGATACGTGCCGCCGTACAGATCGTCCATGGCGATGACATGGCTGCCGGAGTCCAACAGGTCCAGCACGGTCGCTGCCGCGGCCAGGCCCGACGCGAACGCGAAGCCCCCCACGCCACCCTCGAGATCGGTCACGCAGCGCTCGTAAGCGCCCCGCGTCGGGTTCTGGGTGCGCGAGTATTCGTATCCCTTGTGGCGCCCAGGACTCTCCTGAACGTATGTGGAGGTCGCATAGATCGGCGTCATGATCGCGCCGGTGGAAGGGTCGGGGGCCTGCCCTGCGTGGATAACGCGGGTCGCCAACGCCAATTTTCCGCCTTTCGCTGTCTTCTTCATCAGTCCGTCCGTCCGGGGCCGCCCGAGCAGCCAAAGCCCCGTATCTTACCGCCCGCCCCCCATGAAACCTATTGGTCCCAGGGTCCGCGTTCACGATACCGTGGCACGGAACGCTGGCGCCAATCTCAACGCTATTGAGATGAAGGCGAAGCCAACCCAGCCATTCGCTTTGTGCACTAACCCGTTCCAAGGCATTATCTCGCGCTCGACGCTGCCGGCCTCGAAGCCGTATTCAAGGAGTTGACCCATGATCCCGCCGTCCGACGGCAACTGCATTCTCGTGACAGGCGGCGCCGGCTTCATCGGTGGCAATTTCGTTCTGGCGGTCCGTGCGTCCGGACGGATGGTCGTGAATCTGGACAAGCTCACCTATGCCGGCAACCTCGACACACTGGCTACCCTGAGGGGAGACGTGGGCCATGTTTTCGTTCAGGGTGACATCGGCGATCGCAGCCTCGTAGGGCGCCTCCTTGCCCAATACCGCCCTGTCGCCCTGATCAATTTCGCCGCGGAGTCACACGTAGATCGCTCGATCGACGGCCCGGCTGCCTTCATCGATACGAACGTGGTCGGTACCCTTGCCCTGCTGGAGGCCACGCGGGATTACTGGCGCAGCCTCGACGAACACGCCGCCGCCGCCTTCCGGTTCCTTCATGTGTCCACCGACGAGGTCTATGGGTCGCTCGGCGCTACGGGTCGATTCACCGAGGAAACCGCGTATGCGCCCAATTCGCCGTACGCGGCATCGAAGGCTGCCTCAGACCATCTGGTCCGGGCGTTCTTCCATACGTACGGCCTCCCCGTGCTGACTACGAATTGCTCGAACAATTACGGCCCGTTCCAGTTTCCGGAAAAGCTGATTCCGCTGGTGTTGAACCGTGCGCTGGCGGGCGAATCGCTTCCCGTCTACGGAGATGGCGGCAACGTTCGGGACTGGCTCCATGTCGCCGATCATTGCGATGCCCTGCTGACAGTGCTTGCCCGAGGCATCCCCGGCCGGACATACAATATCGGCGGGCATGCCGAAAGGCGAAACATCGACGTGGTCCGGCACATCTGCACCCTGCTCGACCGACTCGCGCCACGCTCAGAGGGACGGCATGAGTCACTGATCGAGTTCGTCACTGATCGGCCAGGCCACGACCGCCGTTACGCCGTCGACACCACGCGGATCCAGAGGGAACTAGGCTGGACACCCGGTCACAGCTTCGAATCCGGGATCGAGGCCACCGTGAAGTGGTACCTCGCCCATCGCGATTGGACGCAGCGCGTACTGAATGGAAGCTACCGGATGGAGCGCCTGGGCGCATGATCACGAAAAAGGGAATCATACTCGCCGGCGGTTCCGGAAGCCGTCTCTTTCCGGTGACCCGGGCGCTCAGCAAGCAGCTTCTGCCCGTCTACGACAAACCAATGATCTATTACCCCCTGGCGACGCTAATGCTGGCGGGCATCCGTGACATCCTCGTTATCAACACACCACATGAGCGCCCCCTGTTCGAGCGATTGCTAGGTAACGGCTCGCAATGGGGTGTCCGCATCAACTACGCGGAACAACAGAACCCGGATGGACTGGCACAAGCCTTCCTGATTGGACGCGAATTTATCGCTGGCGATCCGTGCTGCCTCATTTTGGGCGATAACATCTTTCATGGGGACGGCATGATCAGCCACCTGACCAGGGCGGCGACCGCCGGCATGGGCGCAACCGTGTTCGGTTACTGGGTGGGAGACCCCGAGCGCTACGGTGTGGCTGAATTCGATTCGGAAGGTCGCATAGTGGGAATCGAAGAGAAGCCCGAGAAGCCGAAGTCGAACTACGCGGTCACCGGCCTCTATTTCTATGATGGACGAGTTTCGGAGTTCGCTGCGAGGCTACGGCCCTCTGCACGCGGGGAACTCGAGATCACCGACCTCAACCGGCTCTATCTCGAAGAGGGCTCACTTCGCCTTGAACGACTGGGGCGGGGATTCGCCTGGCTAGACACAGGCACGCACGACTCCCTGATGGAAGCGGGAATGTACATTCAAACTCTCGAAAAGCGACAGGGGCTGAAGGTTTGCTGCGTGGAAGAGGTGGCGTTTCGCCAGGGCTGGATCGACGCAGGCCAGATGTGCGCATTAGCCGATAGTCTCGGCAAAACCAGCTACGCCAGCTATCTGCGGGCTGTGGCCACTCAACCATCAAGATCATGAAAGTCCGTGCCACGTCGCTCGACGACGTCCTGATCATCGAGCCCCGCGTTCATGTGGATGAGCGCGGCTATTTCTTCGAGAGCCACCATGCGGAACGTTACCGCCTGGCTGGTATCGACGCCGCCTTTGTACAGACCAACGTCTCGCAATCCTCGCGCGGAACATTGCGTGGGTTGCATTACCAACATCCCCATGCACAGGGAAAATTGGTGACCGTGATAACAGGTGAGGTCTACGATGTCGCCGTGGATATCCGACGGGGATCGCCAACGTTTGGAAGCTGGACCGCCGTGATGCTCACAGGTGAAAATCACCTGCAACTGTGGATTCCGCCAGGCTTTGCTCACGGATTCTGCGTGGTATCGGACGCCGCTACCTTCATGTACCAGTGCACAACTCTCTACGATCCCGTGGCGGACGCCGCCATTGCCTGGGACGATGACGAACTCGCCATCGACTGGCCGGTTACCGATCCGCTACTGTCAACGAAAGATCGCACCGCCGCCAAGCTTCGGGACGTGGCCAGTGCGCGCCTCCCGGAATACCTGTCGTGACAATTGCACTGCTTGGCGCAGGTGGACAACTGGGAACGGCGCTGCGAAAAATCACAGGCCAGACACCGCATGAATGGGTATATGCAGACCGTCATGCGGATACCACGCGACTGTACGCAAGCACGACGCTCGATCTAACCGATGAAGTAGCCGTCTTTGCCTTCCTGGAACAAAACCGCCCGCGAATCGTGATTAATGCGGCAGCCTGGACGGCAGTTGACCGCGCCGAAACTGAAGAGGCGGCGGCGACCGCGGTGAACGGGGCGGTTCCTGGCACTATCGGCCGGTGGGCCAGGGAAAACTCGTCCCTTGTCATCCACATCTCGACCGACTATGTCTTCGATGGGAATGCGCGGACTCCATATCGCGAGAGCGATCCTACGGGACCATTGAACGCCTACGGTCGCAGCAAGCTCACCGGGGAAGCTGCTCTGCTCCAAAGCGGCGCCGCCCACCTCATCTTGCGTACCGCGTGGCTGTATTCTGCGACCCATCCGTCATTTCTTCGGACCATATTGCGTCTCGCAAACGACAATGCGCAATTGCGCATCGTCGCCGACCAACACGGCACGCCGACGTCCGCCGATACGCTCGCGCGGGCGATCATGCGCGCCGCTGAGCACTGGCTCGCGGCATCGACTGAAGCGCAGGCCTCGGTCGAGGGCACCTACCATGTCGTCGCCGACGGCGAGACCACCTGGCATGGATTTGCCACGGCCATCGTGGAAGGCGCATTCCAGCGTCGTTTCCTTGAACGGCGACCGACTGTGGTACCGATACTGGCCAGCGATTACCCTACTCCGGCCCGGCGGCCGAGCTACTCTGTACTGGATAACATGCGTTTCAAGACCGTTTTCTCGTGTGACCTGCCCCGCTGGGAGATAGGGCTCGAGGACACGCTGGATAACTTGCAACTTAAGAATGGATCGGAGTAATTCATGCTCATTCCCCTCATCCTGAGCGGCGGCAGCGGCACCCGCCTCTGGCCCGTGTCGCGGAAGAATCTGCCCAAGCAATTCTTGTCGCTCACGAGCGATGACACCTTGTTTCAGCAAACCGTAAAGCGCGCAATGCGCTTGCCCGATGCAATCGCTCCGATCGTGGTCGCGGCCGACGACCATCGCTTCCTGGTAGCCGAGCAACTCCAGGAGCTAGACCTCAAGGGAACCAGTATCCTGCTCGAGCCGGTCGCCAGGAATACCGCCCCCGCAATCGCCGCGGGCGCCCTGCAGGCGCTCAAGCGCCATCCGGAAGCCCTCATGCTGGTCCTTCCGGCCGATCACCTGATCGGCGACGACGCCATGTTCGCGGAGGCGGTGGAAAAAGCTCGCCCTGTCGCCGAAGAAGGCTGGTTGGTTACGTTCGGCATCCGCCCGGATCGTCCCGAGACCGGCTTCGGTTATATCAAGCGCGGCGACCATCTCAATGACGCCTCATTCAAAGTCGCCCAGTTCGTCGAGAAGCCGTCATTCGAAGTGGCCGAGCGCTACATTACCGCCGGCGATTTCGACTGGAATTCGGGTATGTTCCTGTTCCGCGCATCGCGCTATCTCGAGGAGCTGGGCCAGCATGCGCCGGAGATGCTCAGAGCAGCGACAGACGCATTCGAACGCGCAAATACCGATCTCGACTTCATTCGTCTGGAAACCGAAGCATTCACCAGCGCGCCAAACGATTCCATCGATTATGCCGTGATGGAGAAGACGTCACGCGCAGCCGTCGTGCCGGTGAGTTGCGGATGGAGCGACATCGGTTCCTGGGATGCGCTGTGGACGTCGGCGGACAAGGATGAGAATGGTAATCGCCTGGAGGGCGACGTCATCGCCATCGGCACCCAAGGCTCGCTGATCCGCTCGCACAAGCGGCACCTCGTTGCCACCGTCGGTCTCAGCGACGTTGTTATCGTTACGACCCCCGATGCAACCCTGGTGGCGCGACGTGATGCTTCTCAGGACGTGAAGAAGATAGTCGACCAGCTCAAGACCGCCGATCGCAGCGAACACGAACTGCACCGTGTGGTCCGCCGTCCATGGGGAAGCTACGATTCCCTTGAGGCTGGCGACCGGTTCCAGGTTAAGCGTATCGTAGTCAAACCAGGCGCCGCTCTCAGTCTGCAAATGCACCATCATCGCGCAGAACATTGGATCGTCGTTTCGGGCGTGGCCGAGGTGACCTGCGACGACAAAGTATTCCTCCTCGCCGAGAACGAAAGTACGTACTTGCCGCTTGGCAGCCGTCACCGTCTGCGCAATCCGGGCAAAGTCCCGGTTGAGCTCATTGAAGTGCAGTCCGGCAGCTATCTTGGCGAAGATGACATCGTTCGCTTTGACGACGTCTACGGCCGAGCCTGAGTTCCGGCTCGTGAGAAGAATGGGGTCTCGACTGCCTGAATCGAAACTCCTCTGACACGTAGACGCCTACGCGGCCGCAAGCATGAATGCCCTCGGAGATCCCGAGGGCATTTCTTCTTCAATGCGAGATCTCAGCCGAAGGTATCGCGTCGATGGGCTCACCGACGGCCTTGGTTTTTCGCTGGATCTTCTTGCGGAAGGCCTGCACCCGGTCGTCCACCATGGCCATTGGGAAGCTGATCGCGATAGAGACGATGATCTGGAGGGCTACCATTCCACGCAGGCTAGGCGTAAAAATTCCCTGTATGCGCAAATGATCGAACGCAAAAAGTACCGGAACGTGGCAAAGAAACAGGGGGTAAGAAAGCTTGCCCAGCCATACTTCGAGCCCCCGGTGGACAGGCTTTACGTCGGCGAGCGCCCATAGCCAGACAATGCCACCCAGTAAACCGACCAGCGTCTCGAAGGCATACGGTTGATCGATGGACGCAGGGAAAAATGAGAGCGCCACCAGGTGCGCTAGCGCAATGCCGCACACCGACAAGACGATTGTCCGGGACCTGCCATTCTCATCCGTTCGCATATCGAACACGATGGACCCGAGGATGAAGAAGAAGAGGGTACCCGGCAGCCACTTGTAGCCCCAGTCAAAAGCGCTCAGATATCCGAACGATGCCAGCGCAAATACTGCGTAGCTGGGTAAGATTAGCGAGTATTTCAACCGCGGGAAGACGACCAGGAGCGGGAGAAGCAGATAAAACTGAACTTCGCTGCCAAGAGACCATGTGGCGGGATTCATGATCGTCGGGTGAACGTTGAGCCATACGACGGTCAAATTGACCAGCCATGACTTGGCATCGAGATACAACTTGCCGTAATGCGTCAAGGCGGTGAACGCCAGGATCAGCACGAGCGACAGTGCATAGAGTGGATAGATACGGAAAAAGCGGTCGATGTAGAACCGCCAGGTATTCGCCAACGTATTTCCGAAGTTATGCCTGAATGAATACGTCATGACGTAGCCGGCGATCAGGTAGAACACCATGACTGACATGGCGCCGAAATGAAAGTTTGGTGTCAGCCCCATATGGCTGAAGGCCACGGCAAGAGCGAGTGCGAATCGGAGGATCCCGAGCATGGCGTTCTTTTTTCCACGAATAGGTGACGGCTGGCGATGATACCTTGTTCAACCAGCTGCCATTACGGGCCAACGACAAAACCCGGAAGTCCAGCGACCCCAGAGGGATGGTTGAAACGACGTCTCAATGGATCAGGGCAGAGAGCTCTTCGGTCTTAGCCACCATCAAGGCGTGGTTACCCCGCGACTCCACATTGAGCCTCAACAGCGGTTCCGTGTTGGATGACCGAAGATTGAAGCGCCAGTCGCCAAAGTCGGCACTGACCCCGTCCACGCGATTGATCGTCGGTTGCTCCGCCTTGTAGAAATCCATGACACGAGAGACGGTGCCAGGCGCGTCATCAACAACGAAGTTGATCTCACCACTGCACGGATAAGCCGCCATTCTCTCTGCGAGCATGTCCTTGAGGCTGGTCCCCAGCTTTGAGACACGCTCGGCAACCAGCAGCCAGGGAATCATGCCTGAATCACAATACGCGAACTCACGGAAATAATGGTGCGCGCTCATCTCGCCACCATAAATGGCATCCTCTGCCCGCATCCGCTCCTTGATGAACGCGTGACCCGTTTTGCTCTCGATCGGAATGCCACCAGCCCGTGTCACCATGTCGATCGTGTTCCAAGTCAGGCGCGGATCGTGGATGATCTTCGCGCCTGGGGATTTCTCCAACAATTGTGCCGCGAGCAACCCGACAATGTAGTACCCCTCGATGAATTCACCTTGCGCATCGAAGAGAAAGCACCGGTCGAAATCACCGTCCCAGGCGATGCCGAAATCGGCGCGGTGGGTGACCACCGCCCGGGCCGTCGCATCCCGGTTTTCGGGCAGAAGCGGGTTGGGAATGCCGTTCGGAAAACTGCCGTCCGGCTCGTGATTAACCCGCACGAATTCGAACGGAAGATGTGGAGCCAGCAGGTCGACAACTGCGCCAGCCCCACCATTACCCGCGTTCACTACGACCTTCAGCGGACGAAGGGTTTTCGTGTCGACGTAACCAAGAAGATGATTGATATAGGCGGACTTGTCGTGGTCTTGGATTACCTTACCACGCGTAGCGGCTACCTCTTCGAAGGCGTCCTCTTCGACCATCTTTTCGATGTCCCGCAAGCCGGTGTCCCCGCTGATCGGACGCGCGCCCTGGCGCACCAGCTTCATCCCATTGTAATCGATGGGATTATGGCTGGCTGTAACCATGATTCCACCAGCAACTTGTCGATTGAAAGTCTGGAAGTAGACCTCCTCCGTACCGCACAGGCCGATGTCGACCGCATCGCACCCTTCGTCGTTCAGGCCACGAATGATCGCCTTCGCGAATGCGGGGCTATCGCGGCGAATGTCATAGCCCACGACGACGGTGCCCATTTCGACCGTGCGAGCGAATGCACGACCAAGGCGGTAGGCGATGGTCTCGTTGAGCTCGTCAGGAACGCGACCGCGAATGTCGTATGCTTTAAAACATTTCATTGCTGGTGATCCGATAGCGTGCAGGTATCCATTGTCGGTCAGTGCGCCGCGTTGCTCAAGACGAATTGTGGCGATCCGACCCCTTGCCTCGCCTGAGTCACAGTCCGCTCCGGTAATGGCAAACTGAATGATCCCGCTTACGTATATCGGACGGCCGTGTTCCACGCGGTTACCCCGCATCCACCTCGCCAATCACCCGTGCGGGCACCCCCACAACGATTGCCCGCGCCGGCACGTCCCGCGTCACCACGGCGCCCGCGCCCACCATTGCATACTCGCCGATCACGACGCCGGGCAGGATGGTCGCCCCACCGCCGATAGAGGCTCGCCGCCGAATATACGTCTGCGCGAAGGTTTCCGGCATCGACCGCGAACGCGGAAACCAATCGTTGGTAAACGTCACATTGGGCCCAATGAATACATCGTCCTCGAGCCGCACCCCATCCCAAAGCTGCACCCCACTCTTCACGGTCACCCTGTCGCCCACCACCACGTCGTTCTCGACGAAGCAATGCGAACAGATATTGCAGTCCTCACCAATAACGGCCCCCGGAAGAATCACGACGAACTGCCAAACCCGCGTACGCCGACCGATGTGCAGGGTCTGCACATCGGCCAGCGCATGAATGAACGCCTCGTCGCTCACTCGACTGTAACCGACTTAGCCAGGTTCCGCGGCTGATCCACATCCGTGCCACGCTGGACCGCCACGTGGTACGCCAGCAACTGCATCGGTACGGTGAACACGGCCGGCGCGATCAGGTCGCCGCCGCCGTCCACGCGCACCATGGCGACGTGTTCGGTGCCGTCTTCCATTTCCGCCCGCTCATCCGCGAACACGATCAGCTCGCCGCCACGCGCGCGCACTTCCTGCAGGTTGGACTTCAACTTATCCAACAGCGGCCCATTCGGTGCCACCGCCACGATGGGCATGTTCTCGTCCACCAAGGCCAGGGGCCCGTGCTTCAGTTCGCCGGCGGGATAGGCCTCCGCGTGGATGTAGGAGATTTCCTTGAGCTTCAGCGACCCTTCCAGCGCCACCGGGAACTGCGCACCGCGCCCGAGGAACAGGGCGTGCTGCTTGTTGATGAAGTGATCGGCGATCTCCAGCACGGCGGGCTCGGTCTGCAGCGCATTCTCCAGATAACGCGGCAGCGACTGCAGCTCCTTGCAGTGTTCGAGGTAACGCGCATTGTCCAAGCCGCGCCGGCGGCCGAGATCCAGCGCCAACAACGCGAACGCGGCCAACTGCGTGGTGAAGGCTTTCGTCGAGGCCACGCCGATCTCCGGGCCTGCCCGGGTCATGAGGCGCAGGTCGGACTCGCGCACCACCGATGACTCGGGCACGTTGCAGATCGCGAACGTGGCGAGGTAACCGCGACGGCGCGACTCGCGCATGGCAGCCAGCGTGTCGGCGGTTTCGCCGGACTGTGATACCGCCACGAACAACGTGTTCTCGGGGACGACGACATCGCGGTAGCGGTACTCGCTGGCCACCTCGACCACAACGGGAATGCGCGCCAGCTGCTCGATCCAGTACTTCGCCACCATGCCGGCGTGGTAGCTGGTGCCACAGGCGACGATATGGATGCCACGGGTCTTGTCGAGGATGGGGTCGGCATCGATACCGAAGATGTTCGGCAGCACGCCGTGCGGCCCGATGCGGCCTTCGAGCGTATCGGCCACGGCGCGCGGCTGCTCGAAGATTTCCTTCTGCATGTAGTGGCGGTATTCGCCGCGCTCGACGGAGTCGGCGCTGATTTCGCTTTCGTGCGCCGTGCGGTCGACGGGGGTGCCGTCCAGCCCGAAGACGGCGACGCTGTCGCGAGTGATCTCGACGACGTCGTCCTCTTCCAGGTACATCATGCGGTTGGTCACCTTGATGAGCGCCTGCGCGTCGGAGCCCAGGAAGTGCTCCCCGATGCCGATGCCCACGAGCAACGGACAACCGCGCCGGGCACCGACGATGCGCTCCGGCTCGTCCAGGCTCATCACGGCGATGGCATAGGCACCTTCCAGCTCGCGTACCGCGGCAGTGACCGCCTCGCGCAGGGACTTGCCCGCCTGAACGTGCTCGTCGATCACGGCGCCCATGACCTCGGTGTCCGTCTCGGACAGGAAGGTGCGACCTTTCGCCTTGAGCGCGTCGCGCAGCGAGGCGTGGTTCTCGATGATGCCGTTGTGCACGATGGCGATGCGGCCCTGCACATGCGGATGCGCGTTCTTCTCGCTCGGCACGCCGTGCGTGGCCCAGCGGGTATGGGCAATGCCCGTACCGCCCGGGACCGGATCCGCATCGTAGAGGGCTTCCATCTCGCGCACCTTGCCCTTGGCGCGCACGCGGCGGATCTCGCCGCCGTCGGCGATGGCCATGCCGGCGGAATCGTATCCGCGGTACTCGAGGGCCTTCAGGCCCGCGATGAGGATGGGCGCGATATCACGCTGCGCGACAGCGGCGACGATTCCACACATGACGCTTCCCCTGTTCCTTAGTTGACTTTGCGACGCAGGTAATTCAGCAGGTCGATGCGGGTGATCAACCCCAGGAACTGCTCCCCGTCGACCACGATGGCGACATGACCCTTCTCGAAAACCGGCAGCAGCGCCTCGATGGGCGCCGTCACCTGGAGCATTTCCGGCGAGGCGATCATGGCGGTCGAGACCGGATCGCGGAATTTCGCACTGTCGGCGTGCACGTGCAGGAGCACGTCCGATTCGTCGAGGATGCCGACGAGCCGATCGTCTTCCATCACCGGAAGCTGCGACACGTCGTACAGCTTCATGCGGTTATAGGCTGTGATCAGCAGGTCCTGCGGCTTGACCACGACCGTGTCCCGCTGCGCATAGGGGCGCAGGATCAGGTCGCGCAGGTCGCCGTGCTGCTCGCGCTCCAGGAAGCCGTTGTCCAGCATCCAGTAGTCGTTGTACATCTTCGACAGGTACTTGTTGCCGGTGTCGCAGACGAGCGTGACCACGCGCTTCGGCGTGGTCTGCTCGCGGCAGTACTTGAGCGCCGCGGCCAGCAGCGTTCCGGTCGAGGAGCCGCCCAGGACGCCCTCCTTCGCCAGGAGTTCGCGTGCGGCGAGGAAGCTTTCCTTGTCGCTGATGGCGTAGGCTTTCTTCACCATCGAGAAGTCGCTGATCGAGGGCAGGAAGTCCTCGCCGATGCCTTCGACCATCCAGCTGCCCGATTTCTCCGAGAGGGTGCCCTCGTTGATGTATTGCGCGAGGATCGAACCGACCGGATCGGCCAGCACGATTTCCGTGCTCGGCGAATGCTCGCGCAGGTAGGCGGTGAGGCCACTCATGGTGCCTGACGAGCCGCAACCGACGACGATCGCGTCGACCTTGCCGCCGAGCTGTTCGAGGATTTCCGGCCCGGTGGTCTGGACGTGGGCCAGCGGATTGTCGGGGTTGCCGAACTGGTTGATGAAATACGCCCCAGGGGTTTCGCGCGCGATGCGCTCGGCCATGTCCTGGTAGTACTCGGGATGCCCCTTGGCCACGTCGGACCGCGTCAGGACAACTTCCGCGCCCATGGCCTTCAGGTTGAAGATCTTCTCGCGGCTCATCTTGTCGGGCACCACGAGCACCAGGCGGTAGCCCTTCTGCTGGGCGACCAGGGCGAGGCCCAGCCCCGTATTGCCCGCCGTGCCCTCGACCAGGGTGTCGCCCGGCTTGATCTTCCCGGCGCGCTCGGCGCCTTCGATCATCGAGCGGCCGATGCGGTCCTTGACCGAACCGCCGGGATTGGCGCTTTCCAGCTTCAGGAACAGTTCGCAACGGCCCGCATCCAGGTGTTGGGCGCGCACCATCGGGGTGCGGCCGATCAGTTCGAGGATGCTGTCGTGAACACTCATTGGAACTCCGTGGTTGATTCGGCGCGATCCCGCGATCGCGCCCGTTGGGCCACATGATAAAGGGTGCGCCACTGAACCGATGCCCGGCTTCTCGGCCGAGCCAAAACGGTGTATGGACCGGCTGGCGGACGGGTCGGTTCCGTAAACGGGCGCCGTCGGGCGCGGACAACGCGGAACATGTAGTGCTGTGGCGAAGTTTCCTCGCCGCCATGGCGGCTCCTACAGGGGGCGGTGTGGCGAAAAAAAACGGGCGCCCGAGGCGCCCGTTTTTCATCATGTTCGGCCCGGCCGGGCGTCAGTGTCGCGACTGCTGCCAGCGGTCCCACATTCGCTGGAGTTGCTCCTTGGCCTGCAGCTTCTCCCGCTTCATCTGGGTGAGAGTCTCGTCGCCCAGCGCCAGGCAGCCTCGGCCGGCGTCTTCGAGCTTGGAATCGAGCTCCTTGTGGCGGAAATAGAGACGGCGAGTCTCGGCATCGGCATGGATGAACTTCTCGACGTCGTCACGCTGCTGGTTTTCGAACATATCGATCTCCTCGCGGTGGGATCGGTCCGCTGCGGACCGGTCGTGAGGGGAGCCATGCGGGCACGATCCGCGCATCGGCGGTCGGGGAATGGCGATGCTATGTGCCTGGGTTGACGTACGCATGCTCCGGCAGGACCGCCACGTGTTTTTTCCGTGACGGGAGGTCCAAGCTACTCCGCTGTCGGGGACCTCGCAAGAGCGATTTTCCTCAAAAAATCGCTAAAAAATAGTTGCTGGCGCAACGGTTTACGTAGCAGGTGCCGCGCCTTGCGGGAGCCGCTTCAGCGGCGAAGCTATCGCCGCTGAAGCGGCTCCCACAAGGGCTTAGTGCCCGCCCTTCTTCGGCTTTTTCTCCGGCGTCGAGGCCGGGGCACCGCCGTCGGAGGAGTTGATGTCGCGCATGGCGCGGGCAGCCGCCTCCGCCAAAGCGGCCTGCTTCTTCGCCGCGTTGGCCACGCGAGCCTGGGCCGCTGCGACCTGGCGAGCCTTCTCGCCCTCGGCCTTGGCCTGCTCCAGCGCCTGCGAGTACTCCACACCCTGCTGCTGCAGGCGGGCGGCCTCTTCCTGGATCATCTGGTTCTGCGCGCGCTGCTGCTCGAGCTGACGGCGCGCCATTTCGGCGTCGAGGCGGCTTGCCTCGAGCAGGATGGCGTCGTGCTCGCGGTCCAGTTGGGCGCTTTTCACCTGGGCGTCCTGGTACTGGGCCATGGCCTTGGCGATGTCCACACGGCGTTCCGCGATGTAGAGGTAATGCCCGTGCAGCTTGTCCTTAGGCTTGAACTGCGCCATCTGGCCGATCGCCTCACGCGCGCGGGCCTGTTCGGCCTGCGCGTAGCCGCCCAGGGCCGGGTCGGCCGAGAGCTGGTCCAGGCTGGAAGTGAGGCGCCGGACGTCGAGGTCCTCGGTGGCGGCGATGGCCGATCCTGCGGAAACGGCAAGAACCAGGGCCGAAAGGAGGATGGTGGAGCGCTTCATCACTGGCCTCCCTGGTTGTTCAGCGGCTGGGTTTCGCCGCCGGCGGGCGGCGGCGTGGTTTCGACCGGCTCGGGCAGGACGGTTTCAGTCTCCTGCACGTTGTTCGGGATAGGCACGGTGTCGTTGGCGTGGTTGTCGATCATCTCCACGCGCATGCTGGAGTTTTCCTTGCTCTTGGCCGTGTTCTGGGCCCGGGCGGCACCCAGGCGGGCCTTCGCGCGCGCTAGTTCGCTGTCCGCCCTGGACTCGTCGGCCAGCAGGGCGGCCTCGTCGTACTTGCGGCTGGCCATGGCCGCCTGGGCCTGGCGGAATTTGCTCTGCGCGTAATCCAGGTCCACCGGCGCATAATCGGCGGCGCCCGCGTCGCGCGCTGCCTGCAGCTGGGCAAGCGCCTGGTTCATGGCGCCGTCCGGCGGCGGCACGCTGGCGCAGCCAGCGAGGGTGGCGATAGCCAGGGCCAGGGAGACCAGGCCAATGAGCCGACGGCCCCTGGACAGGGCCTTCGACGGCAAGATGTGCACCATCACTCGTTCCTCGTACAGATTTGCGAGATATTGTCGATATACAGGTCAGTGAGACCGTCTTCTCGATTGTAATGCGAACGCCCGGGGGTTTAGGTGGATATCGGTTATTTCCTGAAACTAATGGTGGACAAGGGCGCGTCGGACATGTTCCTGACGACCGGCGCCCCCGTGAACATCAAGGTGGAAGGCAAGCTCTACCCGCTCGGTAACACCGGCCTGCCCAGCGGCATGGTCAAGAAAATCGCCTACTCGCTGATGGACGAGGGCCAGGTGCCGCAGTTCGAGCGCGACCTCGAACTCAACATGGCCCTGGCCGTGAAGGAAGCCGGGCGCTTCCGCATCAACGTGTTCAAGCAGCGCGGCGAAATCGGCATGGTCATCCGTGCCATCAAGAGTGAGATTCCGTCGCTGGAGGAACTGCGCCTGCCGGCCATCTTCCGCGACCTCATCATGGAGCCGCGCGGGCTCATCCTCGTGGTGGGCGCCACCGGCTCGGGCAAGTCCACCACCCTGGCGGCCATGCTCGACCACCGCAACAGCAACAGCTCGGGGCACATCCTCACCATCGAGGACCCGATCGAGTACCTGCACCGGCACAAGCGGTCCATCGTGAATCAGCGTGAAGTGGGGCTCGACACCCACAGCTACCACGAGGCGCTGAAGAACGCGATGCGCGAGGCTCCCGACGTCATCATGATCGGCGAGATCCGCGACACCGACACCATGGAGGCAGCCATCTCGTTCTCGGAGACGGGCCACCTCTGCCTGGCCACGCTGCACTCGAACAACGCCGACCAGACGCTGGAACGCATCCTCAACTTCTTCCCGGAATCCGCACACAAGAACGTGCTGATGAACCTGGCCCTCAACCTGCGCGCGGTGATCAGCCAGCGCCTGGTCATCGGCAAGGACGGGCGCCGCATGCCGGCCACGGAAGTCCTGCTCAACACCCCGCTCATCCGCGACATGGTCCGCCGCGGCCAGATCCACGAGGTGAAGGACGCCATGGACCGCAGCCTCCAGGAAGGCATGCAGACTTTCGACCAGTCCCTGTATCGCCTTTACAAGGAGGGGCAGATCACGCTCGACGAATGCCTCAACAAGGCGGACTCGCGCGACGGCCTGGCGCTGAAGATTCGTTTGTCGGAAGGGGCTTCCGGAAGCGAGTTCGCGTCGAGCGACCCGTACGGCATCGGGGTCTGACACCAACCTGTGGGAGCCGCTGTAGGAGCCGCTATAGCGGCGAGAAGCCTACGAAGCCGTGAAGCGGTGAGGCAGGCTCCCTTCGCGAGAAGCAACGAAGCCATGAAGCGGCGAGGCAAGTCCCCCTCGCCGCTATAGCGGCTCCTACACGTTCTTCGGCGCGTCTGGCTGAACTTCGGGCGCGGCGCGTTGGAAAGCCTCCAGCCCCTGGCAGGCGTCCACCACCCGCCGGATGGTCGGGTACGGCGTGAGGTCCACACCCCAGCGCACGGCGTTGTAGTACTGCGGCACAAGGCAAGCATCCGCCAATCCGGGGGTATCGCCGAAGCTGAAGCGACCAGCCGTGCCATCGGCCAACAGCTTTTCCAGCCCGTCGAACCCATGCGCGATCCAGCGCCTCGACCACGCCTCCTTCGCCGCCTGGTCGGCACCGAACTCACTCTCCAACGCCTTCAGCACCCGCAGGTTGCCTAGCGGATGGATATCCGTACCTACGGCCTGCATGAGTTCGCGGACCTTCGCCCTTCCCTCCGCGTCCCGGGGCATCAGCGGAGGCTCGGGACGGGTCTCGTCGAGATACTCCATGATTGCCATCGACTGCCGAATCACCTTTTCATCGTCGACGAGGGTGGGAAGCTGCGCCTGCGGCGATACGCTGCGGTATGCCTCCTTGAGGTGCTGCCCTCCATCGTTGACCAGGTGCACCGGGCGGGCTTCGTACTCGAGCCCCTTGAGGTTCAACACGATGCGAACACGATAGGCGGCGCTGGAGCGCCAATAGGTGTACAGGGCAAGGGACATGCGGGCCTTCCTCCGGAGCGACGGAGGATTCTAGCGGCGCCCCGGAAGAAAGCCTTGCCGCGGTGCCGCGCGAGGCCGATTTGCGCCCATCCATCCCTGCCACGGACAATAGCGGTCTTCCGTCCCTGAGCTGGAGCCCATCGTGTCCGTCATCCGCATGCAAGACCTCGACCTGCGCGGCAAGCGCGTGCTGATCCGCGAAGACCTGAACGTTCCCGTCGAGGACGGAAAGATCACCTCGACCCAGCGTCTGGACGCCTCGCTGCCCACGATCGTGGCCGCACGCGACGCGGGTGCGAAGGTCATGGTGATCTCGCACCTCGGCCGGCCGAAGGAAGGCCAGTTCGACGAAGCATCGTCGCTGAAGCCGGTGGCCGAGTGGCTCGGTGCCAAGCTCGGCAAGGAAGTGCGCCTCGTGCGCGATTACCTCGACGGCGTGGACGTCGCCGATGGCGAGGTCGTGGTGCTAGAGAACTGCCGCATGAACGTCGGCGAAGGCAAGGACGACGAAGCGCTGGCGAAAAAATACGCCGCGCTCTGCGACGTCTTCGTCATGGATGCCTTCGGTACGGCACACCGCGCGCAGGCCTCCACGCACGGGGTGATCCGCTTCGCTCCCATCGCCGCCGCCGGCCCCCTGCTCGCGAAGGAACTCGACGCACTCGGGAAGGCGCTGGAAAATCCCGACCATCCGCTGCTCGCCATCGTCGCCGGCTCCAAGGTCTCGACCAAGCTCGAACTGCTGCAGAACCTCGTCAATCGGGTGGACCAGCTCATCGTGGGCGGCGGCATCGCCAACACCTTCATCCTCGCCGCGGGCCACAAGGTCGGCAAGTCGCTCGTGGAGGCGGATCTGCTCGACACGGCGAAGAAGATCATGGCCGATGCGAAGGCGCGCGGTGCCGAAGTGCCCGTGCCGACCGACGTCGTCGTCGCCACGGAATTCGCCGCGACCGCGAAGGCCACGGTGAAGCCGGTCGATCAGGTCGGCGACGACGAGATGATCCTCGACATCGGCCCCGACACCGCCAGGCGCTACGCGGACCTTATCGCGAAGGCGGGCACCGTCGTGTGGAACGGCCCGGTGGGCGTGTTCGAGTTCGACGCCTTCGGCAAGGGCACGGAAACGCTCGCGCGCGCCATTGCCTCGTCCAAGGCGTTCTCGATCGCAGGCGGCGGCGACACTCTGGCCGCCGTCGACAAGTACGGCATCGAGGACGGCGTCTCCTATATTTCCACGGGCGGCGGCGCGTTCCTGGAATTCCTCGAGGGCAAGGAACTGCCGGCCGTGGCCGCGCTGAAGGCACGGGCGGAAGCGAAGTAATGCTCGTCCTGTTCGACCTCGACGGCACACTCATCGATTCCGAACTCGGCATCCTCTCCGGCGTGCGCCATTCGTTGGCCAGCGTCGGGGCGGAAGCACCCGACGACAGCGTGCTGCGCTCCTGGATCGGTCCACCCCTGCGGGTGAGCTTCGGCGCTGTGCTCGACGGCGACAGCGAACGCGTGGAAGCCGCCGTCGAAGCCTATTCGCAGCGCTTCCGCGAGGTCGGCTGGTCCGAACACACCGTCTACGAAGGCGTCGGCGACATGGTCACTGCCCTTGCCGGCGCCGGCCACCGTCTTGCGGTGGTCACCAGCAAGACGCGCGCACACGCCGAACCGATCATCGGGCACCTGCCCTTCGGCCATTTGTTCGAACGGCTTTATGCCCCGCCGCCCAGCACGGCGCACAGCGAGAAAGCGGAAATGATCGCCGCTGCCCTAGCCGACTTCGGCCACCCGGCCGACGACACACTCATGATCGGCGACCGGCTCTTCGACATCGAGGGCGCGGTTGCCAACGACGTGCGCGGTGTCGGCGTGCTGTGGGGCTTCGGCGATCGGGAAGAGCTGGAAGGTGCCGGCGCGTGGAAGGTGGTGGAGGCGCCTGCCGAGATCGTGCTGCTGGCCGGGGAAGTCATCGCGGGGTGAGTCGGGTTTACGCGCGAGCGGTTACTCGCGCGGATGACCTACACGTCCGTTCGGCATTGGCCGATGTTCTGACGGGACGGTGTTGTCTAGTTTCGGTGGACGCGCATACGCGTACCTCCGGAGACACCTCATGAAGCCCGTGCTGGTCGTGTTCGCCGCCACGTGCGGCGTTATCGCAGCCGAGTCTGGTCACGCTTCTGCGTGTAACGGCGCGAAGGCACAAGCCGTTCCGCCATCGCAGTCCACAGCACCCAATGTCGGAACGTCGGGGATTCCGCCATCGACCAGCGGCTCAGCCGACGCGGGTAAAGACGCCTCGCAGACTTCGTGGGAGTCGCCATTGGCCCGTGATGTCTCGAATGCGCGTCGTGACAATCCATATGCCGCGCATACCTCCGCACAAACGAGCTATCCGGGACTAGCCGCTCGAGTTTTCACAAAGGCCACCATCTTCGCGCTGACAGCGACCGGAAAGGTTTCAGGCGCCGGACGCGATACCACTGGCGACATCGGAAAGCCCCCTATTGGCATTCACAACGGTCTTCGACGACCAGCCATACAGGGACGGATCAAGTAGCTGTGTCTCCGCTTGCAAGCACCATCAACGAAGCACGCCAACGCGTTGTGTGCATACGTCGCGTTTTCTGGCGGGTATTCCTTCCATTCGCCGTCACGCGCCTGCTGATCCTCGTCGTCTTCTCGTCAGCACCAGTCTTCTTCAACACCCCGACAGGTCAACGGGCCCCGGACGGGACTGCTGTGGTTAAGCTGACTGGCGCACAGATCCAAGAGTCAGTTACCCGCCTCGCGATCGTCAACGATGCCGCGTGGTATCACTCCATTGCACGGGATGGATATGAGAAGCGACCCTTCGACACAAGTCGACAAACGAACTGGGCGTTTTTCCCACTTCATCCGATGATATGGCGGTCGGTGGCGGCAGCCACTGGCGAGTGGATATGGTCGGGCGTTCTCACCGCCAACGTTTTCTTCTTCTTGGGGCTTGTACTTCTCTGGCAACTCGCCATCAGGTTCACGAATGACGCTCGCCATGCGGACGGTGCGGTGCTGTTCGCATGCATTTGGCCAACCAGCTATTTCATGTCGCTGCCTCTATCCGAGTCCCTGTTCTTTTTGACCGTCTGCGCATCGCTCCTGGCGGCATCGGCAGGAAAATTGAGGGCCGCGGGCGTGTTGGGAGCCTTCGCTTCCGCGGCCCGCTTCAATGGAATATTTCTATTGCCGGCCATAGCCGCTGGCTGGCTCAAGGGTGAACGCCGTTTAATGGACCTGACGGGCCTCGCGTTCATCGGTGGTGGTCTGTTGATGTACATGACCTACCTCTGGTTCGTTACAGGGAATCCACTGGCATTCAAAGATATCCAGGTGTCTTGGGATCGCCACTTGAGTGCTCCATGGTCCACGCTGCTCGACTACCTCGGGCAACCACATAAGATTGCGAAGCCGTGGAACTTCCAGACATTGAATTTTTCAATGGCGATCCTCGCGATTTTCAGCATAGTCAGTTGCTGGCGACGTGGCTGGCACGAGTTGGCGCTATTCACTGCCTTGACGCTGTTGGCTCCGCTATCCACTGGTACGCTCACATCACTTGCGAGGTACCTGAGCGTGGCACCAGGCATCTTCCTCGCCCTCGCCGCATGGACAGAGCGCTTCCCAAGACTTGGCCAGTGGCTGATAGGCGGCTTCTGCTTCGCCTTTGCCCTCATGTGCGTACTTTTCGCGCAGGGCGTCAACGTCGCTGGTGCCTAACGGCGCCTACAAGGCTTCGCGTTTACCTCCACACATTCGAACGCATGCACCTGATCCAAGCACATCAAATTTCTCCTTAGTCTCTCCGAACGCCGAAGTGGCGTGCTTCAACTGAATTTGGAGAATTAATTTAATGTACTCGAGAAAAATCCTTGGGGCTGCATTGCTTATAGCGACTGCTTGCGTCTCTCTACCAGAAGCGGAGGCAGCGGTTCTCAAAGGTGGCGAATCATTGGGACCTGGCCAGCGACTCTATTCGGAAGACGGGCGCTACTTTGCGACATTGCAAACCGATGGCAACTTCGTGGTCTACCGTGCTGACGGACAAGTTATCTGGGCAACCTACACTCATGGGCGGGGCGTGGTCCGCGCCACGATGCAAACGGATGGAAATTTCGTTCTTTACGATAGCAACGGACATGCCACTTGGTCGACCAGGACCAATGGGCCATGGCACATGTTCACCGTTAGCGAGCACGGCCAAGCGATGATCTTGACTCCTAAAGACTGGTGGCAATCCAAAACCGGCAACAATCACTTCGCTCAAGGTACCCTATGGCTTTACTTTCAAACCGGGCGAAATCCATCGAACCGGAGGACCGCACACCCTCGCGTTCCAACATGACGGAAACATGGTGCTTTCGCGTCATGGCCAACCCATATGGATATCGAATACCGGTGGCGCGCAATTGGCCCAGATCAATTATGGCTTACGGATTTCCCAAGGAAATGAAATACGGTTCCAAGCCAGAGCGCGTTACAAAGGTCTGCCATCGCCCGGTACGGCGCTCGAATTCAAGCTCGGATATCTTGCACTGTTCCCCAACGGCAATCTCGTCGCTTATCGCGCCGTACCAGTTTGGGCGACCAAGGAGTATGACCGACAACCGGGTTTCTTAGGCGACGGCCCGTACTGCGTAGGCAATCCCCACGCTTGCGGCAAAAAGCTCCACGAAAAGCTCCACCACGGCACCTGACGCAAAGAGGCCCCCTTTCGGGGGCCTCTCGCTATCGCTTGTCCAACGCCTTACTTGATGACGCTCTTCACCGCATCCACCACCGCCGTGGTCGTGATGCCGAAGTGCTCGTACAGCTTGTCGATCGGTGCGGAAGCGCCGAAGGTGGTCATGCCCACGGCCTTACCGTCGAGGCCGATGTACTTCGCCCAGAAGTCTTCGCTGGCCGCTTCCACCGCCACGCGCGCACGGCACCAGGAGGGAAGCACACCCTCGCGGTATTCGATCGGCTGCGCATCGAATTCCTCCGTGCAGGGCATGGAAACGACGCGGACGGGTACGCCCTGGTCACCGAGAGCGTGAGCGGCCTCGACGGCGATGCCCACTTCCGAACCCGTGGCGATGATGATCGCCTTGAACTTCTCGCTCGGTTCGAAGAGGACGTAGCCGCCCTTTTCGATGTCCGCGACCTGCTGCTCGGTGCGCGGGTTGTGCTTGAGGTTCTGGCGCGAGAACACGAGGCAGGACGGATTGCCGGCGCGCTCGATGGCCTTCTTCCACGACACCGCGGATTCGACGGCATCGGCGGGACGCCACACGCGATTGTTCGGAATGAGGCGCAGCGAGCCCAGGTGCTCCACCGGCTGGTGGGTGGGACCGTCTTCGCCGAGACCGATCGAATCGTGCGTGTACACGTGGATGGCATGCGCGGGAATCAGCGCCGACATGCGCACGGCGTTGCGCGCGTAATCGGAGAACACCAGGAAGGTGGCGTCGTACGGAATGAACCCGCCGTGCAGCGCAAGGCCATTGGAAATGGCGCTCATGCCGAACTCGCGCACGCCAAAGTGGATGTAGTTGCCTTCGCCACCCGCGGTGGCAACGTTCTTCGAGCCCTTCCAGATGGTGAGGTTCGACGGAGCCAGGTCGGCGGAGCCGCCGATCAGTTCCGGCAGCAAGGGGCCGAATGCATCCAGCGCCATCTGCGACGCTTTGCGCGACGCTACCACCGGGCCCTCGGCCTGCATCTTCTTGATGTAGGCATCCACGCCGTCCTTCCAATTCGACGGCAACTCGCCGGCGAGACGACGCTTGAATTCGGCGGCGAGTTCCGGATGCGCCTTCGCATAGGCTTCGAACTTCTCGTTCCAGGCGTTTTCGGCCTTGGTGCCGGCGTCCTTCGCGTTCCAGGAGTCGTACATCTCCCGGGGAATCTCGAACGGACCGTACTTCCAGCCCAGCTTTTCGCGCGCGGCCTTCACCTCGTCCGGACCGAGCGGCGCGCCATGCGACGACTCCTTGCCTTCCTTGTTCGGCGCGCCAAAACCGATCACCGTCTTGCAGATCACCAGCGACGGCTTTTCGCTCTGCGACGTGGCAGCCGCGATCGCCTTCTTGATGGCGTCCGCGTCGTGGCCGTCGACCGGCTTGCCGTCGTCGCCCAGCACCACGTTCCAGCCGTAGGCGCGGAAACGTGCCGGCGTATCGTCGGTGAACCAGTCGTGCACTTCGCCATCGATCGAGATGCCGTTGTCGTCGTAAATGGCGACGAGCTTGCCGAGCTTCAGCGTGCCCGCAAGCGACGACACTTCATGGGAAATGCCTTCCATCAGGCACCCGTCGCCGATGAACACATACGTGTGGTGATCGACGATGTCGTGACCCGGACGGTTGAAGCGCGCAGCGAGGATCTTCTCGGCGAGCGCGAAACCGACGGCGTTCGCCAGGCCCTGACCGAGGGGACCGGTGGTCGTCTCGACGCCGGGCGTGTGGTGGTATTCCGGATGACCCGCGGTGCGATAACCGAGCTGACGGAAATGCTTGAGGTCCTCGATGCCCAGGTCGTAGCCGGTGAGGTGCAACAGTGCGTACTGCAACATCGAGCCGTGGCCGTTCGAAAGCACGAAGCGGTCGCGATTCGGCCAATGCGGATTCGAGGGGTTGTGGTGCAGGAAATCGCCCCAGAGCACTTCGGCGATGTCGGCCATGCCCATCGGCATGCCCGGATGACCGGATTTGGCGGCTTCCACACCATCCATGGCCAGGGCGCGGATCGCATTGGCGCGTTCGCGGCGTGTCGTCATCGGCGTTCTCCAGTAAGGGGCGGCGGAAAAAACGCGATTGTCGCGCATTGCCTGCCTGCTTGTCGTGGACGAACCGACCGCGCCTTTGAAGTTAACCCCGCCTTAATGTTTTGACCCCGTTTTTTGAATCTCTTCAGGTTGCAGGGACTCTAATCGACCACGGTCATCGACTTCCCCCTCCCCTTCAATGGTCGGTGGCCGCCCCGAAAAAAAGAGGAACATTCCCATGAAAAAGGCAGCTCTTGCCCTTGCAGTCTCTTGCGTCTCGCTTTCGGCCATTCCGGCCTTCGCCCAGGACAGCAACCCCGCCGTGAGCGGCAACTATCAGCCCAGCCAGGCCGTCGGTAGCGGCAACTGGTTCATTGGCGCCAACGTCGGCCGTACGAACGGCAGCGACACCGGCGGCTTCGGCAGCGACACCAATGGTTTCAACTTCCTGCACGGCGAGAAGGGCCGCCGTACGGGCTACGGCCTGCTCGGCGGTTATCGCTGGAAGGTCGGTCCCGACCTCGGCCTCGGCGTCGAGGCCGGCTACGCGGACCTCGGCAATTACCGCGTAAAGAACGTTTTCGAGTCCGACCAGGACGTCAACCAGAAGTCCACGCGTAACGCCCTGCGCGGCTGGATGGTCGGCGTGAACGGCAAGATCAACCTCGTGCCTCAGTGGTACATCAGCGCGCACGGCGGTTACTTCCGCGCCAACGACAACAACCAGAACTACAACAACAGCGTGGGCCAGGACCTCGGCTTCTCCAGCGGCGGTCGTGCGGATCGCGGCAGCTGGTACGCCGGCCTCGGCACCGGTTGGGACGTGAACGAGCACTTCGGCGTCGGCGTCTCGTACGACTACTTCCACGCTGATGCCGGCAAGGTGCGCAACAATGCCACCGGCGAAGTCTCGCGCGGCCTGAAGCGGTCCACCGGCATCGTCTCGCTCGCGGGCGAGTACCGGTTCTAAATCGTTAAATCCAACGGTTGAGCCACGGCACCACCCCTGCCGTGGCTTAATCGTTTCTTAATACTGAACTTATCGGTATTGAATCTTTCCCACCCCGCCCAATCTATCCCTTCACGCACGGCACCCCCGCTCGTGCGCCAGCGCGCAAGGCATTCCCCCAATGGCCGTGCGCGCCGCGAAGAACAATAAGCAGGAGAGATCCACCATGAAGAAGACCCTTATCGCCCTCGCCCTTGTTGCCGCCGGCGCTGCCGCGGCGCCCGCTTTCGCGCAGGACGCCAATGGCGCGGGCGGTTGGTTCATCAACGGCAACGTCGGTCGCACGTCGGTCGACAAGGGCCGCTACGACGGGCACGACACGGGATATGCCCTCAATGGCGGTTACCGTTGGGCCGTCAGCCCGTGGGCTGCGCTCGGTGTCGAAGCCGGTTACAACGACCTGGGCAACATCAACGCCAAGAACTTCTTCAACGGCGATCGCGTGGTCGACCGCAGGAAGTCGGAACTGCACGGCTGGACGGCCGGCGTGAACGGTCATTTCAACATCGATCCGCAGTGGTATATCAGCGCACGTGCGGGTATCTACGGCTGGAAGGGCCACGGCACCAGCAACAACGACATCGACCGCCGCGACCTCGACAAGACCAGCTGGTACGCCGGTGCGGGCGTGGGCTACGACTTCAGCAACAACTGGAGCCTGGGCATCAACTACGACCACTACGACGCGAAGAAGGACGGCCTCGACCTGTCGACCAACATGACGTCGATCTCGGCGGAATACCGCTTCTAAGCAACATCGGGAATGTGGGAGCCGCTACAGCGGCGAGAAGCCCACGGAGTGAAGAAGCGGCGAGGGGATTGCCCCTCGCCGCTTTTTTATGTGGGCCCGCTGTAACGGCGAGGCAGATTGTCCTCGCCGCTATAGCGGCTCCTACAGGAGGCCGGCGCTTAGCGCTTCTTCCACTGGCCCAGCGCAGCGGCGCCGTTTTCCTGGGCACGCGCGTAAACCGCTTTCTGCGCTTCCGCCACGTTCTTCTGCTGGTCCTTCGACCAGATATTCAGCGCCTCCGCCACCAGTGCACGGCCGTACGAGAAGCTGACCGGCCACGGGTGCGGTCCCATCTGGTTGATCAGGTTCAGGTGCTCGGTAGCCTGCTCGTCGCTCTGGCCGCCGGAGAGGAACACGATGCCCGGCAGCGTGGCCGGCACGCACGACTTGAGCACGCGAACCGTGGCGTCGGCGACGTCTTCCGCGGAAACCTGTGCGTCCTTCGGAGCATATTTGCCCGGGATCACCATGCTCACCTTCAGGATGGTGCCCTCGAGCATCACGTTCTGCTCGTACAGCGCGTTGAACAGGCTGCGCAGCACCGCTTCGTGCACTTCATAGCTCACGTCGATGTCGTGCTTGCTTTCCGGATCGTCCATCAGGACTTCCGGCTCGACCATCGGCACGAGGCCGGCTTCCTGGCACAGCGCCGCGTAACGCGCCAGCGCATGCATGTTCGCCTCGATGGCGGTGGAGCTGGGATTGTCCTCGGTGATCTTGATCACCGCGCGCCACTTGGCGAACTGGGCGCCGAGCTGCGCATATTCCTTCAGGCGGTCGCGCAGGCCGTCGAGGCCCTCGGTCACCACGTCGCCCGGGAAGCCGGCGAGCGGCACCGGACCCTTGTCCACCTTGATGCCGGGAATGATGCCGGCCTTCTTCATGGCCTCGACCAGCGGCACGCCGTCCTTGGTCTTCTGGCGAATCGTCTCGTCGAACAGGATGGCGCCCGAGATGTGCTCACCCAGGTTCGGGGTGGTCAGCAGCAGCTCGCGATAGGCGCGGCGGTTTTCCTCGGTGTTCTCGACGCCGGCGGCTTCGAACCGCTTCTTGATCGTGCCGGTCGATTCGTCGACGGCAATGATGCCCTTGCCCGTGGCCACCATCGCCTGCGCGATCTGTTCGAGGTTTTCGATGCTCATGACAACTCCGTGGAAGTAGTGGTATGCCCCGCGAGGCAACGTGGTACGAATGCAAAAACCGGCGGAGTATAGGGGAATACCCCGCGAAAGCCGTTGTGCGGCGCGATCAACTGGTCTGGTCGTAGCCCGACAGCTTGCACTGGTCGAGTACCTTCTTCTTCGCAGCGGGATCGTCCGGAAGGTTGAAGCCCGCGACGTAGTACGTCTGCACGGGCACGGCGGTGCCGTTCTGCGAACCCTTCACGTAAACCAGCTGCTTGACGATGCTCACACCCACCTGGCCGAGATCCCCATCCGGCACGACTTTCTCGATCCGGGGATTCTGCGTGCGCCCGTCGGAGCCGATCATGTAGCTGACGGCGGCGCAACCGGGCTGGTTGAGGTTCTTCCCGGTATTGGGCACATCCACGTCGAGCGACTTATTGGTGAGGTACCAGTAGCCGGTCAGGCGTTCCGGCGAAACGCGGCGGAGGGTCTGCGCCGTGGCGGTGCCTGCGGCGAGAACGAGGACGGCGGCGATGGCGCCGGTACGGAGGCTGATGCGGATCATGACGCCCTCAGGGATGGTCGAGGGCACCGAGTTTACTCCGCCGGGGGGATACGGCGCGTGTGAATTCCTGCGGTCACTGTGGGAGCCGCTTCAGCGGCTCCCACACAGGCATCGATTCCGCCCCTCAAAGATCCCGCAAGCTGTCCGCGATACCGTCCTCGCCGATCATCAGCAGCTTCAGCGTGTTGGTGCCACCACCCCGGCCGATGTGGTCGCCGTGCGTCAGGATCACGCGGTCGCCCTTGGTGAGCTTGCCCAGCGCGAACAGGTGCTGGAGCGCGGCGCGGGCCGTGTGCGCGGGGTCGAGGTTGCTCTGCTCGAAATCCACGGGCTGCACGTCGCGCAGTACCAGCATGCGCCGGCGGGCCATGCCCGAAGGCGACATCGCGTAGATGGGCACGGCGAAACGGTAGCGCGACAGCCACTGCGCGGTGGCGCCGGATTCGGTCAGCGCGACGATGGCGCGAACACCCACCTGGGCTGCGAGCAGCATCGCCGCGAGTGCGATCGCCTGGTCCGAACGGTCCAGCGAATGCGTGCCGGGGCGCAGGTCGTCGCGCGGCTCGAACTGGCGCTCCGCGCCCAGGCAGATGCGGCGCATGGCGGCCACCGCCTTGTCCGGGTGCGCGCCGGCGGCGGTTTCCTGGGAGAGCATCACAGCGTCGGTGCCGTCGATGACGGCGTTCGCCACGTCCAGCACCTCGGCGCGGGTCGGGATCGGGGCGGTGACCATGGACTGGAGCATCTGTGTGGCAGTGATCACCGAGCGGTTGCGCATGACCGACTCGCGGATGATCTTCTTCTGCAGGCCGGGCAGTTCGGCATCGCCGATCTCCACGCCAAGGTCGCCGCGAGCGACCATCACCACGTCGGATGCGTCGATGATCTCGCCGAGCACGGGAATGGCATCGGCGCGTTCGATCTTGGCGACGATGGCGGCGTCGCCGCCAGCCTCGCGCAGCAGGCGCCGGGCTTCATTGAGGTCGTCGGCCGAGCGCACGAAGGACACCGCCAGGAAGTCCGCCCCCATTTCGGCGGCGAGCTTGATGTCGTTACGGTCCTTGTCGGACAGCGCGGCCACGCTAAGGCCACCGCCCTGGCGATTCAGGCCCTTGCGGTCGGAGAGGCGGCCGCCGATGGCGACGCGGCAACGGATCTCGCTGCCCACCACTTCCACCACGGAAAGGGCCACCAGGCCATCGTCGAGCAGGAGGATGTCGCCCGCCGACACGTCTTTCGGCAGGTCGTAATAGCTGACGCCGACGCGTGACTGATTGCCCGGAGGCGCGTCGGGACGGCAGTCGAGCACGAAGCTGTCGCCGGTCATGAGGTCGACCGGACCGCCGGCGAATTTCTCGATGCGGATCTTCGGGCCTTGCAGGTCCGCCAGGATGCCCACCTCGCGGCCGACGGCATCGGCCGCGGCGCGCACCGCGGCGGCGCGGGCGCGGTGATCGTCGGGCTGACCGTGCGAAAGATTGAGGCGAACGACGTCCACGCCCTCTTCGAGGATCTTCTCGAGCATGCCCGGTGCGTCCGTGGCGGGCCCGAGGGTGGCGACGATCTTGGTGCGGCGTACCTGGATATCGGTCATCGATGTCTACCTTGTATGGAATGCGGCGCGGATCAGTCCAGCGTGGAATTGAGCAGGTCGGCGAGGCGCTTGCCGGCTTCCCGCAGGCGCGTTTCCGCCACGGGGAGGTTCTTCGCCACGTAGGCGTCGTCGATGCGATGCCCTTCCGGATAGAAGCCGCGGCCGGCCACGATGTTGCAGGATTCCTCGGCCCACTGCGCGTATGGGTTGTCGAGCGGGGCGATGGGGCGCGGCAGCTTCACCTTCCCCTCGGCGGCCAGGCGGTCGGCGTAGGCCTGCCATTTGAGGTCGCGGGTGTAGAGCATCTGCGAGTCCCAGACGCGATGCAGGTTCGTGCCCTTGCCGTCGAACTGGACCTGGTACTCGTTGCCGCCCTTGTCGTCGCGATTCCCGGCGTGCAGTGGCTGGTGCACGTCGCCCACGAAGTGCACGACGAACTTCAGCGCCTCGGCACGCTCCGCATCGGAGTGGTGGCGGTCACGCAGGATGGCCACGTATTTCTCGAGGCCTCCGACGACACAGCGGCCATCTGCGCAGTCGCGCGGCGGCACGTAATGGCATTTGTCATCGCGGATGTTGACGTAGTGGAGCGGCCCGGTGGCCTTGCCCAGCGCCTCCTTGCCCGGCATGTCGCGCAGATGGTCGGGCCAGCTCGCGATGTCGGGGAGGGAATCGGAGCCGTCCACCCGGAGCAACCGCGTCACTTCCGCCTTGGCGCCCGGGTCGAGCTGTCGCCAGGCCAGTTCGGCCACGATGCGGTGCCCGATGTCGCCCCAGGCCTGGACGGTGCTGGCGAAGGCGGGAATGGCCAAGGCCAGCAAGACGGCGATGCTGCGGCGCTTCAGGACGGCTCTCATGGGACAGTAAACGTTTCCGGGCGGTGGAACGGTCAAGTGTGCCACAGCCGGGCTGAGACACGGATGACACGTCGCGGCGGCGCAGCAAGCCGGCCCACGGGACCTTGGGCTACCATGGACGTTTGAGACACCCGTCCCCATTTCGTCAGCACATCCTTCCGGAGGCTATCCATGACCATCAAGGTCGCCATCAACGGTTACGGTCGTATCGGTCGCAACATCCTGCGTTCGCTCTACGAAGCGAAGAAGAACGGGCAGGACATCCAGATCGTCGCGGTCAACGACCTCGGCAACGCCGAGACCAATGCCCATCTGACGCAGTACGACACGGCCCACGGCCGGTTCCCGGGCGAGGTGTCGGTGGACGGGGGCGACCTGATCGTCAACGGCGACCGCATCAAGGTGTTCGCCGAGCGCGATCCGTCGAAGCTGCCGTGGGGCGACCATGGCGTGGACGTGGTGATGGAATCCACCGGCTTCTTCACCTCGAAGGCGAAGGCCAGCGCGCACATCGCCGGCGGCGCCAAGAAGGTCATCATCTCCGCCCCGGGCGACAAGGACGTGGACGGCACCTTCGTGTACGGCGTGAACCACGACAAGCTGACCTCGGCGCACCAGGTGATCTCCAACGCCTCGTGCACCACCAACTGCCTGGCCCCGCTGGCCAAGGTGCTGCACGAAAAGATCGGCATCGTGCACGGCCTGATGACCACCATCCATGCCTACACGAACGACCAGGTGCTGACCGACGTCTACCACTCGGACCTGCGCCGCGCCCGCAGCGCCACGCACAGCCAGATCCCGACCAAGACGGGTGCCGCCGCCGCCGTGGGCCTCGTGCTGCCGGAACTCAACGGCAAGCTCGACGGCTTCGCCATGCGCGTGCCGACCATCAACGTCTCGGTGGTCGACCTCACCTTCACGGCCGCGCGCGCGACCACGAAGGAAGAAATCGACGCCGCGATCAACGAAGCCGCGAACGGGGCGCTCAAGGGCATCCTGTCGGTGAACACGCAGCCGCTGGTGTCCATCGACTTCAACCACAATCCGCATTCGTCCATCTACGACGCCACGCAGACGCGCGTCATGGAAGGCACGCTGGTGAAGGTGCTGTCCTGGTACGACAACGAGTGGGGTTTCTCGAATCGCATGCTCGACATGGCCAAGGCGCTCATGACGGCGAAGTAAGCCGTCGCGACAATCGAATAAGCACGGCCATCGGGGGGTCCGCAGTCATGCGGGCCCCTTTTTGCTTTCACGGAGGAAGTGCATGCTTCGTCGATCCATCCTCATTGCCTGCGCAGGCCTTTCGGTCGCCGTCACGGCGGCAGCCCACTGCGTGCCATCCGGCCTCACACCGGCCGACATCGCGCACCACGGCCTCTTGGATCCGTCGATATCCGCCGAACGACGGCAGCGGCTTGCCGACCGACTGCTGTGCTCGGCCCTCGCGGGACACGCGGCCAGCCAGGAACTGGCCGGCACGCTTTACCTGCAGGGGCGCGCCCGCCGCGGCAACATGTTCCCCCGGGACATTCCACGCGCACGGCGCCTGCTGACGGCGGCCGCCGATCGTGGGCGGCAGCGGGCCATGCGTGCACTCGCGGAGCTGGAACTGGCCGACGGGCATGCCCACGAGGCAGCGCTCTGGTCTCGCGTAGAGCAGGAACTGTACGGGGGATCCAAGGTGGCATCGTCTGACGCACACCCGGGTACCGGCAGGTCAGCGACCCGCGATCATCGCCTGGACGCCGAAGTGAGCCTCAAGGTACAGGCCATACTCGAGGCGCTGGCTGCGGACTCGCAACCGCGCACTGAGTGAGCGAAAGATACGTCATGGGCAGGCGCCCACATCGTGCGGACGCCTGCAGACGCGCGATCAAGCCTTCGCGATCGTCTGCTCGATGGCGCCGAAGACCGACTTGCCGTCCGCATCGGTGACGTCGATGCGCACGATATCGCCGAAGGAGAGGAATGGCGTCGATGCCTTGCCATCGCGCAGCGTCTCCACTGTGCGCTGCTCGGCCAGGCACGATGCGCCCTTCGACGTGTCTTCGTTGGCGATGGTGCCGGAGCCCACCAGCGTACCGGCGGTAAGCGGGCGGGTTTTCGCCACGTGCGCCACCAGCTGTGCGAAGTTGAACTGCATGTCGACGCCACATTCCGCTTCGCCGAACCATGCACCGTTGATCCAGGTGCGCATGGGCAGGTGCAGCTTCTCGTCACGCCATGCGTCGCCGAGCTCGTCGGGCGTAACGAACACCGGCGACAACGCCGAACGCGGCTTGGACTGGAGGAAGCCGAAACCCTTCGCCAGCTCGGCAGGGATCAGCCCGCGGAGCGAAACGTCGTTGACCAGGCCCACGAGCTGGATGTGGGCAGCGGCTTGCGCGGGCGTCACGCCCATCGGCACGTCGTCGGTCACCACCAGCACTTCGGCCTCGAGGTCGATGCCGAACTCTTCGCTGGGCACCACCACGGGATCGCGCGGTCCGAGGAAGCCCGCACTCGTGGCCTGGTACATCAGCGGGTCGGTATAGAACGACGCCGGCACCTCGGCCCCGCGCGCCCGGCGTACCCGTTCCACGTGAGGAAGGTAGGCACTGCCGTCCACGAACTCGTAGGCCCGCGGCAACGGCGCGGCGAGTTTTGCCACGTCGAGGTCGAAGGCGCCCTCCGCCTCGCCTGCGTTCAGGCTTTCCGACAGCGCATTGAGGCGCGGCGCCACCACGTGCCAGTCGTCCAGTGCCGCCTGCAGCGTGGGTGCGATACCGGTGGCCTTCACGGCGCGGGCGAGGTCGCGGCTGACGACGACGAGCGTGCCGTCGCGGCCGCCTTCCTTGAGTGACGCGAGTTTCATGCGGTTCCCTTGGTTTTCACTTGGCCGACGGATCGAAGTGCTTCTTCAATCCGCGCCAGCATTCGTAGTAGTCGTCCTGCAGCGTCTTCGACGCGAGGGCCTGCCGGCTCGGCCGGATGACCTTGCGGGTCTCGAACATGAACGCCATGGTGCCCACAATGTGGTCGGGACGCGAGGTGTCGGCATCGGACGCTTTCTCGAAACTGGCCGAGTCGGGGCCATGGCCGCTCATGCAATTGTGCAGGCTGGACCCGCCCGGCACGAAGCCGCCGGCCTTCGCGTCGTAGGCGCCGTCGATCAGGCCCATGAACTCGCTCGCCACGTTCCGGTGGAAGTACGGAGGCCGGAACGTATGCTCGGCCACGAGCCAGCGCGGCGGGAAGATCGCGAAATCCATGTTCGCCACACCCGGCGTGTCGCTGGCCGAGGTGAGCACGGTGAAGATCGACGGATCGGGATGATCGACGGCGATTGAACCGATGGTGTTGAACCGGCGCAGGTCGTACTTGTAGGGCACGTAGTTGCCGTGCCACGCCACCACGTCGAGCGGCGAGTGGTCGATACGCGCCGCCCAGAGCGCACCCTGGAACTTGGCCACGAGGGCAAACTCGCCGTCGACATCCTCATAAGCGGCTACCGGCACGAGGAAGTCGCGCGCATGCGCCAGGCCGTTCGCGCCGATGGGACCGAGGTCCGGCAGGTGCAGGGGCGCGCCGAAGTTCTCGGCCACGTAGCCGCGAGCCTCGCCGTCGGGCAATTCGACGAGGAAACGGATGCCGCGCGGAACGACCGCGATTTCCAGCGGCGCCACGTCCAGCACGCCCAGTTCGGTACGAATGCGCAGCCCGCCCTGCTGCGGAACGATCAGCAGTTCGCCGTCGGCGTCGTAGAAATAGCGCCCTTCCATCGAACGGTTCGCGGCGTACAGGTGGATGCCGACGCCCGCCTGCTCGGCGCCGCCGCCGTTGCCGCCCATCGTGAACAACCCGTCGAGGAAATCGCGGGGCTCGGACGGCATCGGCAGCGGATCCCAGCGGAGCTGGTTGGGCGTGGCCGGGCCCTCGTCGAAACGGTTGTGGAAGGTGCCGTGTTCCATCGCCGCGAAGGGCGAATGTTGCGCGGCCGGCCGAATGCGATACAGCCAGCTGCGCAGGTTGCGGTGGCGCGGCGCGGTGAACGCACTGCCCGACAGCTGCTCGGCGTAGAGGCCCCTGGCCACGCGCTGTGGCGAGTTCTGCCCGGTAGGCAGCACGCCTTCCACGGCTTCGGTGGCGAACTCGTTACCGAAGCCGGTCTGGTACCCGCGCGTATCGTCGGAATGGCTCATCGTGGCGGTCCTGGGTCGATGGCGGCCTGTAATGATGCGTCAGAGCACGCCGCGGCGCATCTGGTCGCGCTCGATCGACTCGAACAGCGCCTTGAAGTTGCCGTTGCCGAAGCCCTCGTTGCCCTTGCGCTGGATGATCTCGAAGAAGATCGGCCCGATGTTGTTCTGCGTGAAGATCTGCAGCAGCAGCTTCTTCTTGGTCTCGTCGTCGGCGTCGATCAGGATCTTGCTGGCCTGCAGGCGCGGCACGTCTTCGCCGTGGTCGGGCACGCGCGCTTCGATCACTTCGTAATACGTGTCCGGCGTATCCAGGAACGCGACGTCCTGCGCACGCATGGCTTCCACCGACTCGTAGATGTTGTCGGTGAACAACGCGATGTGCTGGATACCCTCGCCGTTGTACTCGCGCAGGTATTCGTTGATCTGCGACTTCTCGTCGGAGGACTCATTGAGCGGAATGCGCACCAGGCCGTCCGGCGCGGTCATCGCCTTGGACACGAGGCCGGTCTTCGCGCCCTTGATGTCGAAGTAGCGGATCTCGCGGAAGTTGAACAGGCGCTCATAGTATTCCGACCACTTCTCCATATTGCCGAAGTGCAGGTTATGCGTGAGGTGGTCGATGAAGGTGAGGCCGAAACCCTTCGGATGACGGTCGACGCCCGGCAGCCATTCGAACGCCGCGTCGTAGACCTCGCCCTTGGGGCCATAGGTGTCGATCAGGTACAGCGCCGCGCCGCCGATGCCTTCGATGGTGGGCACCTCGAGCGCCAGCGTTTCAGGCCTGAAGCCGATCTTCTGCGCACCGTTCGACAACGCCGTGGCCTGCACGTCCGTGGCCGGACGGTTGAAGCGGATGGCGAAGCCGCAGGCGCACGGGCCGTGCTTGGCGACGAAGTCGGACGCGAACGAATCCGGTTCCTCGTTCACCAGGAAATTGCAGTCGCCCTGGCGGTAGAGGGTGATGTTCTTCGTCTTATGCTTCGCCACCGCCGTGAAGCCGAGCTTCGGGAACAGCGCGTGGAGCATGGCGGGGTCGGGCGCGGCGAACTCGACGAACTCGAAACCGTCGACTCCTTGGGGATTTTCGAAGGTGGTGACCTGCATGCCGATATTGGGCTGGGCGCTCATGGGCGATACTCCTGGCGACGGGGGTGGCTTCACGCCGTATACCCTTGATTTATAGTTTCACTTGTAACCATTTGCAAGGACCAGTGCAGCATGACATCCGACGCCGTTCCCGCCCATGCCCCTCTGGAGTTAGAAAACTTCCTGCCCTATCGGCTCTCGATCCTGTCGAACACGGTGAGCCAGTCGATCGCCGAGGAGTACACGGACCGTTTTCAGCTCAGCATGACGGAATGGCGTGTCATGGCCGTGCTGGCCCGTTTCGCCGATCTCTCGGCCCGCGAGGTCGCCGAGCGCACGCGCATGGACAAGGTGGCCGTGAGCCGGGCTCTCGCCCGGCTGGTGGAAGCGGGCCGGGTGGACCGCAGCATCCACGACGGAGACAAGCGCCGGTCGGTGCTCAAGCTGTCCGAGGCCGGCTGGGCCATTCACGACGAAGTGGCGCCACTGGCCCGCGAGCACGAACGCGAGCTTCTGGCGCGGCTGGACGTGACCGAGCGGGAGCAGTTGAACCGAATTCTGGACAAGCTCATGTCGCCGTAAGGCTGCAAAAGCCAACTGTGGGAGCCGCTTCAGCGGCGATGCCGCGGCAGCGGGCACGGTTCCGCGAACCCATCGCCGCTGAAGCGGCTCCCACATGAAGCAGCCGTTCCGATGAAGAGTTATTTCACCCCGTGCATCAACCGGTTGATCAGCGGTGCGATCAGGAACAGCACGATGCCAGCACCCACCAGCAGTTCGAAGCTGAAGGTGAAGCCTGAGAGCGCCGAGCCCACCGTCATGCCGGTTTCGCCGCTGATGTGTCCGGCGAGCAAACCGGAGAGGTTGTTGCCGATGGCGGTGGAGAGGAACCAGCCACCCATCGCCAGGCCCACCACGCGGATGGGCGCCAGCTTCGTGACCATCGACAGGCCGATAGGCGACAGGCACAGCTCGCCGATGGTCTGCAGCACGTAGCACGCGGCCAGCGGCCAGAACGGAATCAGGCCCTGCCCGTCCACGAGGCTCTTCAGCGCATACATCAGCACCAGGAAGCCCAGGGCATTGAAGATGAGGCCGAGGCCGAACTTGCGTGGGATCGACGGCTCCTTGCGGAACCTGGCGGACCAGTCCCACGCGAGCGCCACCACCGGCGCGAAGACGAGGATGGCCGCCGAATTCACCGACTGGAACCAACCGGTCGGGAATTCCCAGCCGAACATCTGACGGTCGACGATGTTCTGCGCCAGGAAGTTGAACGAGCTGCCGGCCTGTTCGAAGAACATCCAGAACAGCACGTTGAACGCGAAGAGCAACAGCATGGCGATCACGCGATGGATCTGGATGCGATCGTGCCGCACGGCCTCGACGACCAGCATCACCGCCACGCCGATGAACAGCACACCCAGCAGCCATGCGATGAACACCGCGCCGGCCTGCGCCATCAGGAGGTACACCAGCGGAATGGCGACGAGGATGCCGACGATCACCGCGATGAGGTTCTTGCCTTCATTCCGCTCCGGCGGCGGCACGCCCACGCCGAGCAATTGCTTCTTGCCGAACAGGAACCAGAAGAAGCAGATGGCCATGCCGATGCCGGTGGCGGCGAACACCACCTTGTAGTTCTGCTGCAGCGGCGTATCGGTGATTACCGAGGCCAGCCATCCGGTGACCAGCGGCGCGAGGAAACCACCGAGGTTGATACCCATGTAGAAGATGGTGAAACCGCGATCGCGGCGATCGTCGCCCACCGGATAGATCTGCCCGACCAGCGATGAGATGTTCGGCTTGAAAAGCCCGTTGCCCACGATGACCGTCGCCAGGCCGGCAAGGAACACCTGCTGGTTGGGCACCATCACCATGAACAATCCGCTGCCCATCACCACCGCCCCGAGAAGGATGGAGCGCTGGTAGCCGAGGATGCGGTCGGCCACCCAACCGCCGAAAATGGCCGAGGCATAGACAAGCGCGAGGTAGGCGCCATAGGTGCGGCTGGCGTAACCCTGGCCCGACTGGTCGCCCTGGAAAAACTCGGCGACGATGTACAGGGTGAGGGCCCAGCGCATGCCGTAGAAGGCGAAGCGCTCCCAGAATTCGGTCATGAACAGCATCCACAGGGGACGCGGGTGACCCATGGTCTGCGGGTAGTCGGGCACGGGCCGGGCGGCGGCTGGGGCGGTCGGTGTCATGGCTTCCCTTGAGGACGGTTCGTGCAAGGTGTTTAGCTGGACCGGCCCGAGGCGTCAAATTGTGGGAGCCGCTTCAGCGGCGATGGGTGCTCGCAGCAAGCTTGCCCGCTGCCGCGGGATCGCCGGCATAGCCGGCTCCTACAAAGGCTTGGCTTACGTGCCGAGGATCGTCCGCACTTCGATCAACTCCGGAAAGAACGACTGCTCCAACGCCTTGCGCAGGAAGGCCACGCCGGACGAACCGCCGGTGCCCTGCCGGAAGCCGATGATGCGTTCCACCGTCTTCATGTGGCGGAAGCGCCAAAGCTGGAACGCCTCCTCGATGTCCACCAGTTCCTCGCTCAGGTGGTATTCCGACCAGTACTGCGCGGTGTCTTCGTAGATTCGCTTGAACACCGGCAGCAAGGCGGCCTGGCTCGTCCAGGGCTGGGTCACGTCGCGCTCGATCAGCTCCACCGGCACCGGGTGGCCCCGCCGGGCCAGGTAGCGCAGGAACTCGTCGTACAGGCCCGGCGCTTCGAACGTTGCCCGCAGGCGCTCGTGGGCCACGGGGTCGTGTTCGAACACACGGAGCATGTCGGCGTGCTTGTTGCCGAGCAGGAACTCCACCATGCGGTACTGCAAGGACTGGAAGCCGGACGAAGGCCCCAGCACGTCGCGGAATTGCAGGTACTCCGCCGGCGTCAGCGTTTCCAGCACGCCCCACTGCTCGTAAAGCTGGCGCTGCACTTGCTTGACGCGGGCAAGGATCTTCAGCGTGGCATTCACGTCGTCGGCCCGCAGGCGCGCCAGTGCGGCCTCCAGTTCGTGGATCATGAGCTTCAGCCAAAGCTCCGACGTCTGGTGCTGGATGATGAACAGCATCTCGTCGTGGTGCGCGGGCTCGCTGCGCAGGTGCTGCGCCGTGAGCACCTGGTCGAGCTTCAGGTACTCCCCATAGGTAAGGCGCCCGTCGAGATCGGTGCGGATGCCGGGTTCCAGGTCGCGCTGTGGATGGGCCATGGGTCGGTTTCACATTGAGGGGTTGACAAGGCCCGAAAGCCGCGCCGCAAAGCCATTACCGGGGCAATGACGGGAATAGTCATGCTGCGCCGTACCTTGCCGGGTGATAATACCCCTGATATCTAGTCCGGCTCGCAAGAACCTAAAGCCGTGTCGCGCCCCGCTGGATGGGCCTGGCCGCTTCCCCACTCGTGCGTGTCGTTTCTAACCATCCCCTGGGAGCGAGTCGTGTCCATCGCCGCCAAGTTCGAAATCGAATACCTGCAATACCTTGACCAGGACGGCAAGGAAACCGGTAAGGAACTCCCCGAATTCGCCAAGGACCTCGACCACATGGTCGAGCTCTACAAGCTCATGGTGTCCACGCGCGTGTTCGATGCCAAGTCGATCGCACTGCAGCGCACCGGCAAGCTGGGCACCTACGCATCCTGCCTGGGCCACGAGGCCGCGCACGTGGGCATCGGCAGCGCCATGCGCCGCGAAGACTCGCTGGCCGTGTCGTATCGCGAATACGGCGCACAGCTGTATCGCGGCGTGAAGCCGCGCGAGGTCTACACCTACTGGGGCGGCGACGAGCGCGGCAACGATTTTGCCGATGCGCCCGCGCACGACTTCGCATGGTGCGTGCCCATCGGTACGCAATGCCTGCACGCCGCGGGTTCCGCGCTGGCCTTCAAGATCCGCAAGGAACCGCGCGTGGCCGTATGCACCATCGGTGACGGCGGCTCGTCCAAGGGCGACTTCTACGGCGCGATCAACGTCGCCGGCGCGCAGCAGCTGCCGCTGGTGGCCGTGATCGTGAACAACCAGTGGGCCATCTCGGTACCGCGCCGCATCCAGAGCGGTTCCGGCACGCTGGCCCAGAAGGGTATCGCGGCCGGCCTGCACTGCATCCAGGTGGACGGCAACGACATCATCGCCGTGCGCAAGGCGATGGAAGACGCGCTCGAGCGTGCCCGCTCCGGCAATGGCGGCAGCGTCATCGAGGCCGTCACGTACCGCCTCGGCGACCACACCACCGCCGACGATGCCCGCCGTTACCGCGGCGAGCAGGAAGTGAAGGACGCCTGGGAACGCGACCCCGTGCCGCGCCTGCGCAAGTGGCTCGAAGCCAAGGGCCAGTGGGACGATGCGAAGGAAGAGGCCTGGAAGGCCGAGTGCGACGACTGGATGGACAACGAGGTGAACGCGTACCTCGAATCGAAGGTGCAGCCGGCCACGGCCATGTTCGATTACCTGTACGCCGAACTCCCGGCCGACCTCGAAAAGCAGCGTGAACTCGCCGCTTCCCTCGATCGCAAGTAAGGACTTCTTCCCATGGCACAAATCACTCTCATCGAAGCGGTGACCCAGGCGCTCGCGTATGAAATGCGCAACGACGATCGCGTCGTCGTGCTGGGCGAGGACGTCGGCGTCAACGGCGGCGTCTTCCGCGCCACGCAGGGCCTGCAGGAGCAGTTCGGCGAAGAACGCGTGATCGACACGCCGCTGGACGAAACCACCATCGCCGGCATCACTGTCGGCCTTGCCGTCCAGGGCATGCGCCCCGTGGCCGAGGCCCAGTTCGAAGGCTTCATCTACGCGATGATGGAACACATCGCCTGCCACGCCGCGCGCATGCGCAACCGTACGCGCGGCCGCATGACCGTGCCGGCCGTGTGGCGCGCGCCCTGGGGCGGCGGCATTCGTGCACCGGAGCATCACTCCGAGGCCAACGAACACCTGTTCACCAACATCCCGGGCCTGCGCGTCGTGATGCCTTCGTCGCCCGCCCGTGCCTACGGCCTGCTGCTCGCCGCCATCCGCGATCCGGACCCGGTGATCTTCTTCGAGCCCAAGCGCATCTATCGCCAGTACAAGGAAGAAGTGCCCGACGACGGCGAGGCCCTGCCGCTGGACGTGTGCTTCGTGCTGCGCGACGGCACCGACGTCACCCTGGTGACCTGGGGCGCGCAGGTGAAGGAATGCCTCGAGGCTGCCGACGCTCTGGCCGAAAAGGGCATCAGCGCCGAAGTGATCGACGTGGCCACCCTGACCCCGCTCGACTTCGACACCATCGCCGAGTCGGTGACCAAGACCGGCCGCTGCGTCATCGTGCACGAAGCCCCGAAGACCGCCGGCTTCGGCGCCGAGATCGCCGCCCGCCTGTCCGAGGAGTGCCTCTACAGCCTGCTCGCGCCGGTGGAACGCGTCACCGGTTTCGATACGCACATTCCGCTGTTCCGCCTGGAAATGAAGTACCTGCCCAGCGTCGAACGCATCGTCGAAGCCGCCGAGCGTACGCTCGCCGCCTCCTGAGGAAACCCTAGACATGGCCGACATCAAGACCTTTTACCTGCCGGACCTCGGCGAGGGCCTTCCCGACGCGACCGTCGTCGAGTGGCACGTCAAGGAAGGCGACACCATCAAGCTCGACGCCCCGCTGGTGTCGATGGAAACCGCGAAGGCCGTCGTCGACGTGCCCTCGCCCTACTCCGGCACCGTGAAGAAGCTGCACGGCGCCGCTGGCGACATCATCGAAACGGGTGCCGCGCTGGCCGACTTCGAGATCGACCCGAACGCGCGCCAGCGCGCCGAAGCCGAATCCACCGGCCATCACCACGGCCCGAAGAAGGGCGTGGGCAGCCAGGCGCCGGACGATGCCAGCAAGGTCATCGCCTCCGACGACGGCGGCGAGATCGAGTCCGGCAACGGCGGCGACCGTGAAGACGAAGGCACCGTGGTCGGCGCCATGATCAGCGGCAATGCCGTGCACACCGAGCAGGTGAGCAGCGCCGGTGGCGTGAAGGCCGTACCGGCCGTGCGTGCGCTGGCGAAGAAGCTCAAGGTCGATCTCACTCGCGTGCAGCCCACGGGCGCTGGCGGCGTGATCACCATGACCGACGTGAAGAACGCCGCCGCCAACGGCAGTGCCGCGCTCGGTGCCGCACCGGCCCGTCCGGCCTCTGCCCAGCACCTCGCGCCCACCCTGCCCGAACCGGGCCCGGCACCGCAGCGCACGGCCGTTTCGCAGGCCGGCAAGGCCGTCCGCACCGCGCCCCCGGGCAAGGACGCGATGGGCCAGCCGGAACAGCTGAAGGGCGTGCGTCGCAACATGGCCCGCGTCATGGCCGAGGCACACGCCAACGTCGTGCCGACCACGATCGTCGACGACGCCGACCTGCACGCCTGGATCGGCAAGCAGGACATCACGGCACGCCTGATCCGCGCGGTCGTCGTGGCCTGCAAGGCGGTTCCGGCGCTCAACGCCTGGTTCGACGGCAAGAACCTCAGCCGCACGCTGCATCCGCACGTGGACATCGGCATCGCCGTGGACACGGACGACGGCCTGTTCGTGCCGGCCCTGCGCAACGCCGACGTGCTCGACGGCGCCGGCATCCGGGCCGCGATCAAGCGCCTGCGCAGCTCGGTGGAAGACCGCACCATCCCGGCCTCGGAACTCGCGGGCTACACCATCAGCCTGTCGAATTTCGGCATGTTCGCCGGCCGTTACGCCACCCCGGTGGTCGTGCCGCCGACCGTGGCCATCGTCGGCGCCGGCAAGCTCAGCCACGACGTGGTGGCGGTGATGGGCGGCATCGAAGTGCATCGCCGCATGCCGCTGTCGCTCACCTTCGACCACCGCGCCGCCACGGGCGGGGAAGCCGCGCGCTTCCTGAAGGCGATGATCGACGACCTGGGTTTGCCTAACTAAAAGGCATCGCCGATAAATCGGCTCCCACACAGGGCAACCGTGCCTTGTGTGGGAGCCGCTTCAGCGGCGATGGGTGCTCGCCCCGGTGGTACCCTACACCGATGCTCAACAACGACACCCTCCGCAGCATCCGCTACATGCTCGACCTCGGCGACGTCCACGTCGTCGAGATCATGAAGCTCGCCGGTTTTCCCGCCACGCGCGAACAGGTGGAGCCGTGGCTTCGCAAGGAAGACGAACCCGGTTTCGCCGAGATGCCCGACGCCGCCATGGCGCACTTCCTCGACGGCCTCATCGTGCACCGTCGCGGCCGCGACGAAAGCCAGCCGCCCCGCCCCGTCGAAACGCGGGTGAACAACAACGTGGTGCTGAAGAAGCTGCGCGTGGCCTTCGAACTGAAGGAAGACGACATCCTGGCGATCATGACCGAGGCCGGCTTCCGCGTGTCGCGCGGCGAGATCAACGCCCTCTTCCGCCAGCCGAAGCACAGCAACTTCCGCCTGTGCGGCGACCAGTTCCTGCGCAACTTCCTGAAGGGTCTCACGCAGCGGCTGCGCGGCGCATAAGCCTGTCGTCCCAGCGCAGGCAGGGATCCAGCGACTCTGCGCACGACCGAGCCGGAAGGCTCTGGATTCCAGCCTTCGCAGGAATGACGGGTGCACGCAACGCTCACGCAAATCCCGCGCCCGCAGGGCTACGATGCGGCCTCCTGCCCTTCGGAGGTTGCCTCATGCACCACAGCAGACTGTGCGCACTCGTTCTCGATTGCCAGGACGCCGATCTCGCCACCGCCGCCGAATTCTGGAGCAAGGCCCTCGGCAAACCCATCAAGAGCACGGACGAAGAAGGCGACGGCAAGTACGCGACGCTGGAAACCGCACCGGACGAACTCCAGATCCTGCTGCAACGCGTCGACCACCCAAGCCGCGTGCACCTCGACATCGAGGCCGACGACCAGGACGCCGAAGCCGACCGGCTCGAAAAGTTGGGCGCGAAGCGCATCGGCTTCGTGAAACGGTGGTGGGTCATGGAAGCTCCGACCGGCCACCGCTTCTGCATCGTACGCAAGCAGGCCGAGCAGTTCGGCCCGCACCTGAATACCTGGGACTGAGTCCGAGGTTTCGTGTGGGAGCCGCTTCAGCGGCGATGGGTACTCGCGGACAGGCTTGCCCGCTGCCGCGGGATCGCCGCTGAAGCGGCTCCCACAACGATGCGCCTGCTTTTACGGCGCGCGCTTTTTCCAGACCAGCTGGCGGATGACGAGCGCCACGATGAGCACCGCCACGAATGCCCCGTAGCCATAAAGCGCAGGCACTACCTGTTGCCAGATGGCGCCGCTCTTCGGGCCAAACTGGTCCGCGGCGGGGAGTTCCACGGCGTCATAGGACATCAACGCCGCCTGGAACGCCGCGACCGTGGCGGCGAGCAGCGCCAGCAGATCGAATCCACGGCGCGACGCATTCCGGATGAGCGACTTCGGGTACGCCCAGTAGGCCCACCCGAGCACGATCAACCACGGGGCCAGCAGCAGGATCGAGAGATAGCGCATGTCAGGCCTTCCGGCTCGCTGTTTTCGTGGCGGCTTCCTCGGCCGTGGCGGCCGCCAGGGCGTCGAGGGCTTCGCGCAGGCGTACCAGGGATGCCGCACGGGCTCCCTCGTCGGCATGCGACACGCCGTGAGCGACGGCCTTGCCGTCGATCAGAAGCGCGAGCTGGTCGCCCTGCGGCTCCACCACCGCCTGGGCGCCGCCCAGGCTGGACAAGGCCTGGCGCAAGGTGCCCGCGGCCTTCGGATCCGCGAACGGCACCGAGAGCAGCAGTTCCTCGCCATCCGTGCCGAAGAGGCGGAAGCGGAAGCTGCCGTCGCTGTCGCGGAAGCTGGCGAAGCGCGGCGGCTTGGCTTTCGATGCCGCCGGCGTCGCGGCGGGCGCCTGGTGCGTGGCCAGCTTGTGGCGTGCGCTGCGCAGGCCTACTGCCTCGCGAAGCGCCTCCACGAGCGGGCCGGCGATGGCACGCGCCTTCGCGGCACCGGCGAGGAGGATGTCCTCCATCTGCCCCGGGCTCGCCATCAGCGCGTCGTAACGTTCGCGCATCGGGGCCACTTCGGCATCGACGCGATCGAACAGCACCTGCTTGGCTTCGCCCCAGGCCATGCCGCCGCGCAGCGCCTCGGCGAATGCCGCGGTTTCCGCCGGCGAGGCAAACGCCTTGTAGATGGTGAACAGCGCGGAATCCTCGGTGTCCTTCGGCTCGCCCGGTGCGCGCGAGTCGGTGACGATCTTCATGATCGCATCGCGCAGCGCCTTCGGGCCGCCTTCGAACAGCGGAATGGTGTTGTCGTAACTCTTCGACATCTTGCGTCCGTCGAGGCCCGGCAGCGTGGCCACCTGTTCCTCGATCAGCGCTTCGGGCATCACGAAGAACTCATGGCCGTACGTGTGGTTGAAGCGCTGCGCGATGTCGCGCGCCATCTCGATGTGCTGGATCTGGTCGCGTCCCACCGGCACCTTGTTCGCGTTGAAGGCGAGGATGTCGGCGGCCATCAGCACGGGATACATGTAGAGACCGGCCGTGATGCCCGCGTCGGCGTCTTCCTGGTTCTCGACGTTGCGGTCCACCGCCGCCTTATAGGCATGGGCGCGATTGAGGAGCCCCTTCGACGTGACGCAGGTGAGCAGCCACATCAGTTCCGGCACTTCCGGCACGTCGGACTGGCGATAGAAGGTGGTCCGTTCCGGATCCAGGCCCGCGGCCAGCCAGCTGGCCGTGATCATGAGACGCGAGGCCTCCACGCGGTCGGCGTCGTCGCTCTTGATCAGGGCGTGGTAGTCGGCCATGAAGTAGAACGCGTCGACGTTCGGATCCCGGCTGGCCTGGATGGCCGGCCGGATGGCGCCGACGTAGTTGCCGAGGTGCGGCGTGCCGGTGGTGGTGATGCCGGTAAGGACGCGGGTGTGCATGGGAAGCATGGGCCTGACGGACGGAAACCGACCGAGTGTAGCCCGCGCGGCGGCCGGGCGGCGACCCTGCCGTGTGGCAGGATGCCGCGTCAGCGCATCAGGGTGGACTTGCCGAACAGGGACTCCACCAGGTCCACCGCCAGCTTCGCGGTCTGGTTGCGTTTGTCGAACGCGGGGTTCAGTTCGACGATGTCGAGCGAGCCGACGCGGCCGGTGTCCGCGATCATCTCCATGCACAACTGCGCTTCGCGGTAGTTGGGGCCGCCACGCACAGTGGTACCCACGCCCGGGGCAATCGACGGATCGAGGAAATCGACGTCGAAGCTGACGTGCAAGTGCGTGTCTTCGTCGACCCCGGCCAGCGCTTCTTCCATCGCGGCCTTGATGCCGATCTCGTCGATGTAGCGCATGTCGTAGATGTCGAGGCCCACCTCGTGCACGAAGCGCTTTTCGCCCTCGTCCACCGAGCGGATGCCGATCTGGCGGAACACGTCGGGCGTCGTGGCCGGCACCGTACCGCCGATGTGTGTGAGCGCATCGGGGCCGTAGCCGCAGAGGCAGGCCACCGGCATGCCATGGATATTCCCCGACGGCGTGATCTGGCTGGTGTTGAAGTCCGCATGGGCGTCGAGCCAGAGCACGCGGAGCTTCTTGCCCGTCTCCCGGCAATGCCGGGCCACGGCGGAGATCGAGCCGATGGCGAGGCAGTGATCGCCGCCCAGCATCACCGGCAGGTGGCCCTCGCCCAACGCGGCATGGATCGCGTCGTGCACGGCCGTGTTCCATGCCACGACCGCCTCGAGGTGCCTATAGCCGTCCGTCGGCGGCTGCCACGGGTTGAGCGGACCGGACAGGTTGCCGCGATCCACGACGTGCATGCCTCGCTTCGCCAGGCGCTCCGCGAGGCGGGCGACACGCAGGGCCTCCGGGCCCATCGAACTGCCACGGTGACCGGCACCGATGTCGGTGGGGACGCCGACGAGGGCGACCGAGCGGGTGGTTGGACTCATGACGGGATACTCAGGGAGAAGGATGTTCTTGCACGAGCGGGCGGCCTTCGGCGCGCCAGGCATCCGCACTGCCCTCGAGGAGCTTCACGTTCGTGTAGCCGAGCGACTGGGCCCGATGCGACGCCATGCGCTGGGCCATCGCGTCCCGGGAGACGTCCTGCGCCCCGGCCATACAGGACCAGAGCACGACGGCGAACAGGAACGATGCACGGATGCGACTCATCGGCGAAGTTTACACCGCCTCCCGATACGGCCACGTTGCAGCGCGACAGAGGGGCGGCGAGTTGGCACCATAGGTCAACCTTTCCATAGACCCCGACCATGATCCGACTGGACGACGTGCAGGCCTTCGTGCAGGCCGTGGACGCAGGCAGTTTCTCGGCCGCGGCACGCCTTTCCAGCGTGACGCCCGCCATGGTCAGCAGCGCGGTGCAGCGGCTCGAAAAGGAACTGGGTGTCCGGCTCTTCATCCGGTCCACGCGAAGCATGCGCTTGTCCGACGACGGCGAGCGCTACCTGCCGCACGCGCGCGCGATGCTGGATTCGCTCGCAGGCGGCGCGAGGGCGCTGGCGGAAAGCCGCGGCGAAATAAGCGGACCGCTACGCCTGGCGGTGCCGTCCGACCTCGGCCGGAACGTCCTCCTGCCATGGCTCGACGACTTCCAGGAGGCGCACCCAGGCGTGTCCCTGCAACTGCGGATCAGCGATCGCACCACCGATCTGCACCGCCACCCCATCGACGCCGCCGTGCGTTACGGCACGCTCGACGACTCCGGCCTGGTGGCCCAGCCACTGCTTCCCGATAACCGCCGGGTGCTTTGTGCCTCCCCCGATTACCTCGCCCGGCATGGAAGGCCCACGCACCCCGACCAGCTCCGCGATCACAACTGCCTCTGTTTCGTCTGGGGCGAGCAGGTGCACGACCGCTGGAATTTCGAGCTTCCGGATGGCCTCAGCACAGTGAGGGTCATTGGCAATCGCATCAGCGACGACGGGGAGGTCACGCGCCGTTGGGGGCTCGCGGGTCGTGGCGTCGTGTACAAATCGCATGCCGACGTGGCCGCCGACCTGAAAGAAGGACGCCTCGTCGACCTCTTTCCCGGCATGGGCGAACGCTCGCCGTTGAACCTCGTTACAGCACACCGCACACAGTTGACGCTCGCGGTGCAGCAGCTGCGCGACTTCCTGCGCGAGCGGCTCGTCGATTGGGTGGGGTAACCAGATTCCCGCCCCGCCACAGGTTCACTGCTTGTCCTGATCGACGCATTCGCGCCGTACTGGATAGTCCAATGGTGCCGGCACCCGGATTCGAACTGGGGACCTACCGCTTACAAGGCGGTTGCTCTACCAACTGAGCTATGCCGGCGAAGGTTGGGGAGTTTATCAGAAGCAGCCCGTGCTTCGCGCCGCGATGCCGGGGGTGCGGATGCCCCGGCGGATGTCGGTGGCCGCCTCGTCGGGGACCACCACGTCGAGCCACCACACGGGCGTGGTTTCCGTGCGCTCGCTCATGCGGGCCGGGAACCCCGCGGCGATCACTTCGTCTCGGCGCTTGCGGGCGTTGGCGGGGTCGTGGAACAACCCCAGCGCTACCGAGTTCTGCAATTCGCCCGCGGCGGTGACGACGAAATAATCCTTGATGCCCTTCGCTTCCAGCCGCCGGGCCTGGGCCAGCGCCAACTCGCGCGTGGCCTGCGCCGGCAGGAAGACGCGCCATCCGTGCGACTCGCTGGTCTGCTCCTGGCGCTGCCTGCTGCGCACGGTGCGCGAGGCGATCGCGGTACGTGCAGCGCGCAAGTCCACCTGGTTCGGGAAAGGCCCCAGCGCGAGGCAGCGGTAGCTGCGACGCGGGCTCGTCGGGACGGTGGCGGCTGCAACCGGCGACACCTCGGCCGAAGCCTTCTGCTGCGGCGTGGTGGGCTTCGGCAGGGGCGCTGCCGTGACGGGTGCGGCTGGCGTGGACGCGACGGGGGGAGGCGGAAGCGGCGCCAACGAAGTCGACGACGGCGTCGCTGCGGGTGCTGTCGAGGAAGCGGCGGCCGGCGATTCCGGCACTTCGGTCAAGAGCTTCAGCTTCGGCACGCCGCCGTCGTTCGGATCCATTGCGTGCGTGCCCGAATCGCCCAACAGCAGCCACGCGGCCACGGCGATGTTCAGGGCGATCAATAGAACGAAGAGCAAACGCAGAAGCATGATGGCCTTGGGTCATCCGATGGGGCCTGCTCGCGTTCCCCTGTAAGAACCGGCAGCGTCCGGATTCTAGGCGATATTTCTCGCCGGAGCATGCGTCCTGGCCCACACCGCCAACCCGCGCAGCACGGCATCGGGAACGAGCTCTACCGTGCGCACGAGCAAGGGCGCGAGCACGTCGGCATCCCCCCCCCCCAGCGTGACCGACGGTGCGCCACCGAGTTGCGGCGCCACCCGATCGACGAAACGATCCACGAGCGCGGCGCACGCCTGCCAGCAACCCGACGCCAACCCGTCGGCGGTATTGTCGGCAAGGTCGCGCACCGAGCCCGGATGTTCCGGGCGGACCTGCGCCGTGGCCCCGAGCACCGACTGCTGCATCAACAGCGGACCCGGTGCGATCCAGCCGCCCAGGTGGCGGCCCTCGGCATCCAGCGCATCGAGCGTGAGCGCGGTGCCCACGCTGGCCAGCACGGAAGGCGCGCGGCCGGAGGCGAAGGTGTCCACCATGGCAAGGAAGCGGTCCACGCCGAGGCGATGGGGTTCGGCATAGGCGTTGGTGACACCGCAGGCCCGGGCCGGCGTGCGCACCCAGGTCGTTTCCAGGTCGAACGCGCTGCCCACGGCGACGGCCACCGCCGTCTCGCGGGCGGCGTCCACGACGGACGCCCCGACGACGCGCTGCGGCATGGGCCAGCCGCTCCAGAGCGCGGCGAGTTCATGCGCGATGTCGGCATCCCACGCGAAGGCGCCACGGTGAACGAAGTCGTCGCCGTCGAGCAGCGCGAACTTGAGCCGGGTGTTGCCGAGGTCGAGGAGCAGGATCATGGCGCCGCCTTGCGAACCGACACTTCCGCGCTGTCGACGGTGGCGCGTTCGCCGTTCGCTCGCCGTACGCGCAGCGCGCCGCGTTCGTCCACGCCTTCACCCGTGGCATCGTACTCGCCGCGCGGATCGATGATGCGCAACGGTTCGCCACGAAGCAGGTCGTTCGCCGCATAGTCCTCGGCGAAAGCCGCGAAGCCGTGGCGCTCGAAGGCGACCAGCCCTTCGGCGAGTTCCGTCACGACCGCGGTCGCGATGCGGTTGCGGCCCGGCGGATCGCCGCCCATCAGCGAGGCAAGGTCCGTGATCGGCTGGCCCGCCCTCTCGTGCAGGCTGTCCGGCAGGCGGATATTGAGTCCCACGCCGATCACGGCCGCGCAGGGTCCTGAGTATTCGCCCGACAACTCGACGAGCACGCCGGCGAGCTTCGCATTGCCTGCCAGCACATCGTTCGGCCATTTCAGGCCCGGCGTGCGGATGCCCAGTTCAGCCAGCCCGCGCAGCAGCATCACGCCCACCGCCAGCGACAGGCCCGAGAGCGACGCGAAACCACCGTCGAAGCGCTTCAGCACCGAGAGATACAGGTTCATGCCCGGCGGCGAGAGCCAGGTGCGGCCACGACGACCCCGGCCGGCGGATTGTGCCTCGGCCAGCACGAACGACAGATCGTCGAGCACGGGAATGCGCCGCGCGAGCTCGCTCGACGTGGAATCGATGTCCCAATGCACCTCGAGCATGCCGACACGGGCCGCGGTGCCCGGGGCAAGTCCCGCGCGGATGGCCTGGGCGTCGAGCAGTTCGGTGCGCCACGGCAGGCGATAGCCGCCGCCGACCCGGGCTTCCACCGGCACGCCCTTGAGGCGCAGCGCCTCGATCTGCTTCCAGACGGCCGCGCGCGTGACCCCGGCCTGGCGGGCCAGGGCCGCGCCGGACACGGCATCGCCGCCGGCAAGGGCTTCGAGGAGATCGCGTGCGAGCATGGCTACCGTCCGGCCGTCAGGCGGCCGTTGTCGAGGTGGGGAAGAGCCGGGACATCCGTGGATTCTAGGGCAGCGGCACGGTTTTCGCCCGTTCCCGCAGCACCGGCATCCCCGGCAACGTCCAGCACTGGCACGCCCGTGAAAATTCTGCGAGGATCGGCCGTCCCCCTTTACGTCCCGAAGGGGCCCAGGGTTTACCGATGAACGCCAGACCGTACATCTTCGGATGTCTGTGCCTCGTCGGTGCCGCCGGCACCGCCGCCGCTTCCGACATCGACCCGTCCACTGGCCTGCTCGCTCCCAGCGCGGCCGGTTCGTCGTCGTTCGAAGGCAGCTCGCGCGCGTCGCAGAGCGGTCGCGAAACCAGTGGCGGCGACGCGGCATCCCCGCGTCCCGCAAGTTCGCGTCGCGGCACCACCCCTCCGCCGGTAACGTCGCCCGTCGATGTCGACGACGGCACGCACGGCGATTCCTTGCCGCTGCGTCCGGGCGTGCCGAACTGGCAGTCGCTGCTTCCCGGCTCGATGCTCTGAGCGTTCCCGGCCGTACTTCGTGGGCGTCTTCCAGTCGCTGATCGCGCGCTTTCGCGCTCCCGTCCCACCCATCGACGACACGCTGTGGCGCCAGGCGATGGCCCGCGTGCCGCTGGCTCGGGCGCTCGACGCGCCGCGTGCGCATTACCTGCGTCAGCTGGCTGCCGCCTTCCTGCACACGAAACGGTTCCAGGCACTGGGCGGCGCCGAGCTGGACGATTTCTGGCGCCTTGCCATCGCGATGCAGGCAAGCCTTCCAGCCTTGCCGCAGGGGCCGAAGGCGTTCAAGGGATGGACGAACGTGCTCGTGTATCCCGGCGAGTTCAACGTGCGCCGCAGCCACCACGACGCACCGACCGGTGTCGTCACCGACAGTGACGACACGCTGATCGGCGAGGCATGGGACCGCGGCCCCATGGTCCTGTCACTTGCCGATGTGGCACTCGATCTCGAAGCGCCGTGGGACGGATTCAATGTGGTCGTGCACGAGATGGCGCACAAGCTCGACATGCTCGCCGCTCCGGCGAACGGCGTGCCTCCGCTTCCGTCATCGATGAATCGCAGGCAGTGGATCGAAACGATGCAGCGTGGGTTCGACACGCTGTCCAAGACGGTCGACCGCGGCCGGCGCACGGCCATCGATCCGTATGCCGCCGAAGCGCCGGAGGAATATTTCGCGGTGACGAGCGAACTGCATTTCTCGCAGCCGGCACTGTTGCGCGAGGCGGAACCGGAGGTGGCAAAGTTGTTGGAAGCGTTCTACGGTCCGTCGCCGGCACCATAGAGGTGCACTGCTCTTGTGGGAGCCGCTTCAGCGGCGATGGGTGCTCGCGAGAAGGTTGCCCGCTGCCGCGGGATCGCCGGCACAGCCGGCTCCCACAAAAAACTCCTAGGGCGGCGGCAGCTTCACGCTGAAGCGCGCGCCACCCAGTTCCTCGGAGCGGTCCACGTGCAGTTCGCCCTGGTAGGCCTTGATGATGTCCTGCACGATGGAGAGGCCGATGCCGTGCCCTTGCACGCGCTCGTCGCCGCGCACGCCACGCTGGAGGATCTTTTCGATCTTGTCGTCGGGAATGCCGGGGCCGTCGTCTTCCACCACCAGTTCCAGACCGCTGCGACCGCGCATCTTCCCGAGCGACCGCGCCGACAGCAGCACGCGATGCGACGCCCACTTGAAGGCGTTTTCCAGGAGATTGCCCATGAGCTCGAGCAGGTCGCCCTGCTCGCCCGGGAACGTCACGCCTTCCTCGATCTCGAACTCGCACAACACGTTCTTCGCGGCGTAGACCTTCTCGAGGCTCTGCACGAGATCTTCCGCATGTCCCGCGATGGGCTCGACCGACGCGATGGTGCGGCGTCCGGATGTCGCGGCGCGCGACAGCTGGTAGGCCACGATCTCGTCCATGCGGCGCACCTGGTCGAGGATGTCGCCGCGCAACTTTTCGGCGTCGCCGCCCGATTCCAGCTGCGAACGGACCACGGCGAGCGGCGTCTTCAGGCTGTGCGCCAGGTCCGCCAGCGTGTCGCGGTAACGCGTGCGCTGTTCGCGCTCGCTGTCGATGAAGGCATTGAGCCGCCGCGTCAGCACGGTCAGTTCGACTGGATACGGCCCGTCGAGGTGGTCGCGCGTACCGCGCTCGATGTGCGCGAGGTCGCTGGATACGCGGCGCAGCGGCAGCAGGCTCCAGCGCAGCAGGAACAGCTGCAGCAGCATGAGCATCATGCCGAGCATCGCCAGCCACAGGAACTGCGTACGCCGGTAGGTGGCCACCTGCCGTTCGAACTGGTCCTCGGTCTGCGCCACCGCGAAGGTCAACGGCACGCTGCGCTTTTCCGTGCTGTCGAGCGACACGCCATAGCTGAAGACGTACAGCTTGCCGCTGCGTGTTTCCACCGGCTCGAAGGCGGTCTCGCCCGGCGACAGCATGCGCACGAAATCGAAGTCGCGGCCCAGCGCCGACGACGACTCCCAGCGGAACCCGTCGTTGCCGACGATGATGGCGTACAGGCCCGAGCCGGGGCGGGAAAAATCGGGATTCGGCTGGCTGTCCGGTGTGGTGACCTTGCCGGCACGCGTGATGTCGGTACCGGTGATGTACGCGATGGCGTAGTTGTGCAGCCGGTCGTGCATCGCCGACAGCTCGGACGCATAGTTCGCCTTGTTCTGGGCGAGACCGGTCAGGCCGAGGAAGGCGGCCAGCGCGAAACCCGTCGCCAGTGCCGCGCGCGCGGCCAGCGAGAGGGGCCGGCGTCGAATCGATGAAGCGGTGTCCATGCTTCGAGGTTACCTCGGGGCGGCGGGCCCGACGGCCGCGCCGCCCGGGGAATCAGTCTTCGTCCGCTTCGTTGCGCGGGATGGCGAAACGATAGCCGCGGCCGCGCACGGTTTCGATGGGCTTCAAGGCGCTTTCCGGATCGAGCTTGCGGCGCAGGCGTCCGATGAAGACCTCCAGCACGTTCGAATCGCGGTCGAAGTCCTGCTGGTAGATGTGCTCCGTGAGGTCCGCCTTCGAAACCAGCTCGCCGGCGTGCAGCATCAGGTATTCCAGCACCTTGTACTCGTAGCTGGTGAGGTCGACCTGGCGGCCCTCGACGGTGACCGTCTGCGCCGTGGTGTCCAGCTTGATGGGACCGCAGGCGAGCACCGGCTTCGACCAGCCGCTGGCGCGGCGCACCAGCGCGTTGATGCGCGCCAGCAGTTCTTCCACGTGGAAGGGCTTCACCAGGTAGTCGTCGGCACCGTACTTCAGGCCTTCGACCTTGTCCTGCCAGCTGCCGCGGGCGGTGAGGATCAGGATGGGATAGCGCTGGCCGTGCTCGCGCAGGGCCTTCACCAGGTCCATGCCCGAGAGCTTGGGCAGGCCCAGGTCGATGATCGCGAGATCGAACGGCACCTCGCGTCCCAGGTACAGGCCTTCCTCGCCATCCTGGGCGGCATCGACGGCGAAACCGTCGCGCTTCAGGCGCGCGGCGAGGGTCTCGCGCAGCGGGGCCTCGTCCTCTACGAGCAGGATTCGCATCAATGTTTCTCCTTGTTGTCCCCGGCACTGGCGTCCAGGGGCTTGGCGGTTTCGGTACGGACGGGCACCACCTTGACGTGGCCGTCGAGGGTGAGCACCTTGACCCGGTATTCGGTGATGCGGCCGCGCTCGACGAGCCGTGTATCCGCCGACAGCACTTTTCCCCCGGTGTCCTTCTGCACCTTGCTTACCGCCTGCTCAAGCGACATCGACTGGTAGGCCGACGCCACCGCAGGCAAGGCAAGGCAGAGCGCGGCGAAAAATAGCGGACGAAACGTGATTTTCATGTGGGGCGCGGGAAAGCCGGGGCAAGCCATTCGGCCGATCATGCCCAGCCCCGCCCCTGTCTCTTATACACATCTGACT